>JBDSME010000050.1:0-8650 GCA_039916065.1 Polyangia bacterium | reverse complement strand
TGGGAATCTTGTGCGCCTCCGTGGTGGCGAAGATGAACACCACGTGGGCGGGAGGTTCCTCCAGCGTCTTCAACAGCGCATTGAAGGCGCTGGTGGACAGCATGTGCACCTCGTCGATGATGTAGATTTTCAGCGGCCCCTTGGCCGGCATGTAGCGCGTTCCCTCGCGCAACGTGCGCACGTCATCGACGCCGGTGTTCGACGCGCCGTCGATCTCGATGACATCGACGGACCGCCCGGCGGCGATCTCCTGGCACGCCTCACACACGCCGCAAGGATTGGCGGTGGGGCCCTGCTGGCACGACAGGGCCTTGGCCAGAATGCGGGCCGCGCTGGTCTTGCCCACGCCACGCGCTCCCGTGAACAGGAAGGCGTGATGGACGCGGTTGCCCGCGATGGCGTTGGTCAGCGTGCGGGCGACGTGCTCCTGCCCGACCAGCTCCGAGAAGCGCTGGGGCCGATACTTGCGGGCTAGGACCAGGTACGACATGGCGTGGTCACTCTAGCAAATATAAGTGCCCGTCCCAGCCGGCCAAGGAACCGGCCATGGGAGGCCCCGAACTGGGCAGCAGCGGTTGCCGCATTCCCTCCCTTCAGCGCACCTGGCAGCTCACCACACGGGCGGCGCTGATATCATGTTCGGGAGACCAGGCGGCCCCCGCCACCCACCGGATCTCCGCCGTGCTTGCTACCCCCACCGGTACCACGTCGCAGTCGAGGGTGGCCCGCTCCTGCGAGCCGGCCGCCCGGCTCCGTGCCAGCCAGGCGGCGACGCTCGGATCCTCGAACACCCCGCTGAGCAGCCGCAGCTCGCGGGTCAAAGTCATGAATGGGCGGAGGGGGGCGGCAATCTGGACGGGCCGGTCGGTGTCGGTATCGAAGCGGCAACGTGTACCTTCGAGGCGGAACGACCCGCGACAGGCAAGGTTGTCGGCATCTGCGGGCACCACCGTGATGACGATGTTCATCCGGTCGCGCTTCGCTCCTTCAGCGAGCGGCCGCGTGGAACCTCGGCCAAAGAGCAGCAACAACAGGGCACCCACCAGGCCTGCGCCGCCAATCGCCCAGTCTCGTGAAAACGCCCGGGCCATCGTCACCAACTCGGAAGGAACAGCCGCGCCCGAAGGGCCGGCGCGGTGAGGGGGAGGTAGGACCAGATGGGGGCGTAGTAGGCGGCTACCAGCAGCACCACCACAGTGAACACCAGCGCCGCCCGCGCCGAGCGGGCCTGCACCCAGGCCACGAACCCCGCCAACAGGATGACCAGCGCCGTGTAGCTGGGCAGGAAGTGATAGAGGTACGAGTCGCGGTGGGTCAGCACCCAGGGCGCCAGGAAGCCGACCACGCAGGCCAGAATGACAAGCACCGCGCGTCCCCGCGACAGCAGGAATGGTTCCAGGGCCCACCACGATGCGGCGCGACCTCCGTGAGCGGGCGCCCGGCCACTGCCGCTCGGAGCAGCGAGCATCGCCCGCGTGCCGATCGAGGCAACGGAGGCGAGCGTGGCCAGGGCCAGCAACACCGCGGTCCACCAGATCGCCAGGTTGCCGAGGCTGGACAGCATCCGGATCACGCCCGCCTTTTCGCTGGTCCCCAGCCGCAAGGGACGGAGGGGCAACGCCCAGGTCACCCAGCCCGAAGTCGCGGGGTTCTTCATGTCGGTTAACTCGGCGTGATGGCTCACCAGACGCCGGATGTCGTTGGCCACGTCAATCAACGAATGCGGTTGGTTGGCCACCGCCAGACCGTATTGGTACAGCCCAGCCACGGTGAGCGCGGCCACCGGGATGGCACAGGCGGCCAGCACTCCGCGCCGCCGCGTCCATCTTTGTTGCACCGACCAGGCGGCGAGCAGCGGCAGCGCCACGGCCACGCCGCTGAACTTGATGCTGGCCGCCAGGCCCAACAGGACGCCGCCCGCCACGGCGGTGACCAGTGAAAGCTCGAATGAACAGAGCAGGAGGGCCAGCGCCGCACCCGTGGCCAAAAATCCGTCCAGCAAGGCGGCGCGGGAGTAAGCCACCATGAAACCGTCCGCGCTCAGAAAGGCCGCCGCGAACAGCCCGGCGGCTCGGCCGCGGAAGAGACGTGCGGCGGCGAACGCGCCGACGACGATGGTGACCAGGCCAAAGAGCAGAGACGGCAAGCGCCAGACCACCGAGTTGTCTCCGCCCAGACGAATGCTGATCGCCAGGATCAACTTACCGAGCGGCGGGTGATCGTTCCAGTCGGCGCGGTGGTTGAGATAGTTTCTGGCATTTTCCACGAAGTGGTGTTCATCGAACTGAAAGGACTGGGGATAGCCGAAGGCGTTCAGCCGCATCCACAGGCCCAGCGCCACCAGCGCCAGAAGGAGCAGCGCCACGGGACGAGAGGTTTCCCAGGCTGCGCGGGGAGATGGCGGGCCGGGCGCGACGGACCCACCACCGGCGGACGGGGAAGGCAGGCCGATCGTTGCCGGGGCTGGTTCATCGGGCGCCTCCGGCTTCGGGATCAAGGGTGCGGCGAGACCGCCGGCGTCCGGAACAGCCCCTCCACCCGGAAGCGATCCGGCAGTGAAACCTTCATCTTTGCTGGATAGCGGGCGCATCAATGTGAAGAGCCAGACCACGTCGTCGGGCGGCAATTCTTGCTCTGAGTGCGCACCTTAATGGCTCGGTTGTGGAATGACAAAGGGATACCGCGCCGACAGTCGGCCGGTGACCGTTCCTTGTCCTGTAAGGGGGCGTGCTTACTATCGGCCACGGGGGCGTCCCCGGGGGGCAAAGCACAGATGCGACTCGACAAAATGACCACCAAGGCCCAGGAGGCCCTGCAGGCGGCTCAGGAGCTGGCCGAGCAGAGAAATCATCAGGAATTGACCCCAGAGCACGTCCTTTCGGCGTTGCTGGTCCAGGAGCAAGGGATAGTGGGGTCGCTGTTGCGCAAGATGGGCGTGGCGCCGGAAGGCGTGGCGGCGGGAGTGGCCCGGGCTCTGGACGAGCAGCCACAGGTGAAGGGCGCGGCCGCCGAGGTTTACGTGGGACGCCGCCTCAAGGACCTGCTGGCGGAGGCCCAGAAGCGCTCTCAGGACTTCAAGGACGAGTACGTCTCAAGCGAGCACCTGTTGCTGGCGCTGCTGGGAGGCAATCACGTGGCTGCCACTCGCGCCCTGAAGGATGCCGGTGCCAAGGAGTCGGCCCTGCTGTCGGCGCTGGCTGAGGTTCGTGGCTCACAACGGGTGACCGACCGCGAGGCGGAGGGCAAGTACGAGGCGCTCACCAAGTATACTCGCGACCTCACCGAGGCGGCCCGAAGCGGGAAGCTGGATCCGGTTATCGGTCGCGATGAGGAGATCCGCCGTTCGATGCAGGTGCTTTCCCGCCGCACCAAGAACAATCCGGTGCTGATTGGCGAACCAGGCGTTGGCAAGACCGCGGTGGTGGAAGGTATCGCCCAGCGCATCGCCGCTGGCGACGTTCCGGAGTCGCTGAAGCAGAAGAAGATATTGGCCCTGGACCTGGGTGCCCTCATCGCTGGCACCAAGTATCGCGGCGAGTTCGAGGATCGCCTGAAGGCGGTATTGAAGGAGATCGCCGCCGCCGCCGGCAGCGTGATCCTGTTCATCGACGAGCTGCACACGCTGGTGGGGGCGGGAGGCGCCGAAGGCGCGATGGACGCCGCCAACATGCTCAAGCCGGCGCTGGCGCGCGGCGAGCTGCGATGCATCGGCGCGACCACGCTGGACGAGTACCGCAAGCGCGTGGAGAAGGACAAGGCGCTGGAGCGGCGGTTCCAGCCTGTGTTCGTGGGGGAGCCGTCGGTGACCGACACTGTGGCCATCCTGCGCGGCTTGAAGGAACGGTACGAGATTCACCACGGTATTCGCATCCGGGACGCGGCGCTGGTGGCGGCGGCGCGGCTGTCCGATCGCTACATCTCGGCCCGACAGCTCCCCGATAAGGCCATCGATCTGGTGGACGAGGCGGCCAGCCGCCTGAAGATGGAGATCGATTCGTTGCCGGAGCCCATCGACCAGCTGGAACGGCGGCTGATCGCGCTCGCCATCGAGGAGCAGGCGCTGAGCAAGGAGAAAGACGAAGCCAGCGTCAAACGGCTGGTGGCGGTGGTCAAGGAAATGGCGGAGCTGCGTGAGCGCGTCGATGCCATGAAGAGCGTGTGGCAGCGCGAAAAGGCTTTGATCGGCGAGATCCGCAAGCTGAAGGAGGACATCGAGAAGGGGCGCACCGAAGCAGAGCAGGCGCAGCGGCGTGGCGATCTGAACCGCGCGGCGGAGCTGCGGTTCGGACGCATCCCGGAGCTGGACAAGGCGCTCGCCGCCAAGAACAGCGAGCTCAAGGAGGCGCAGACGCACGGAGCCTTCTTGCGCGAGGAGGTCACGGAGGAGGACATCGCCGCGGTGGTTTCCAAGTGGACGGGCATTCCGGTGGACAAGATGCTGGAAGGAGAGCAGGCCCGTCTTATTCATCTGGAGGAACGGCTGCACCAGCGGGTGGTGGGGCAAGACGAAGCGGTCGCCGCGATCGCAAACGCCGTCCGGCGTTCCCGCGCTGGTTTGCAAGACCCAAACCGGCCCATCGGTTCGTTCATCTTCCTGGGCCCGACGGGCGTGGGTAAGACCGAGCTGGCCCGCTCGCTGGCGGCGTTCCTGTTCGACGACGAGTCACACATGGTTCGCATCGACATGTCCGAGTACATGGAGAAATATGCCGTTTCGCGGTTGATCGGCGCCCCGCCCGGATATGTGGGCTACGAGGAAGGGGGACAGTTGACCGAGGCGGTGCGGCGGCGGCCTTACGCGGTGGTGTTGTTCGACGAGATCGAGAAGGCGCACCCCGATGTGTTCAATACCTTGTTGCAGCTCCTGGATGACGGGCGGCTGACGGACGGACAGGGACGGACCGTGGACTTCCGCAACACGGTGATCATCATGACGTCGAACGTGGGGAGCCACATCCTGTCCGACGTGGTGGCGGGGGCGGCACCCGAGGAATCCAAGGCCGTGGTGATGGCGGAGATGCGGCGGACGTTTCGCCCCGAATTCTTGAACCGTGTCGACGACATCGTGGTGTTCCACCGCCTGGCGCGTGGGGAGATCGACCGCATCGTGGACATTCAGCTGGGCCGGCTCCGCAAGCTGCTGGCGGATCGAGACCTGGAGCTGGAGGTTACCGCCGCCGCGCTCCGCTTCCTGGGCGACGAGGGGTACGATCCCACCTACGGAGCGCGACCGCTGAAGCGCGCCATCATGCGGTACCTGCAGGACCCACTGGCCACGCGGCTGCTGAGCGGGGATTTTGGGCCGGGAGACACCATCGTCGCCGACCGGTTCGATGGCGCAAGCGATCTTTCGTTTTCGAGGCGAGGCCGGATGCCCGTAGCCGCTGTATCATAGGAGGGCGTGGCGTCCCGCGGACGCGAGCTGCTGACCGATGTCCATGCGATGACGATGCGATGCCAATGCGATGCCAATGAAAGATCTCTTCAAAATACTCGAGGTTTCCGAGGACTCCGACCAGGCCACGATCAAGAAGGCCTACCGCAAGCTGGCCAAGGAAAATCATCCCGACGCCACGGGCGGCGACAAGAAGAAGACGGAACGCTTCAAGGAGATCAACGAAGCTTACGATGTGCTCTCCGACAAGGAGAAGCGTGCCGCCTACACCCGTCTCAAAAACGCGCCGGTCAGGTCGGACGGAATGCCCGAGGGGTTCGATCCCGAGATATTCGCCCGAACCTTTGGCGGCGGCGCCGGGGGCGGTGGCGTCCGCATGTGGCGCGGGGCGGCAGGCTTCGGCGATGCGGCGGGAGGCGTCGACATCGGCGACATCTTTGCCAGCCTGTTCGGTGATTCAATGGGACGAGGGGGAGGCGGAGGCGGAGCGGGGGAGTGGGGTCGTGGCCGGTCGCGGCAAGCCCGAGGCAGCGATATCGCGGGGACGGTGGACGTGAGCTTCTCTGACGCGGCGCTGGGAACGAAGCGGCGCGTTCAGTCGGGGTCCGGAAGTTCGGTCGAGGTTTCCATCCCGGCCGGGGTCGAGACGGGCGGCCGGTTGCGGGTGGCGGGGCAGGGGGCGCCGCCTCCGGGAAAGGGGGGCGTACCAGGCGACCTTTTCCTTGACATCCGGGTGCTGCCAGACCGACATCTACAACGGACGCCGGCGGGCGACATCGAGGTGGTGGTTCCCGTTTCGGTAAGCGAAGCGGCCCTGGGAGCCAAAGTGAGCGTCCCCACTGTGGAGGGTTCCGTGACGGTGACGATCCCGCCGGGATCTTCCAGCGGGGCGAAGCTCCGTTTGCGTGGTCGCGGCATCAAAAGACCTGATGGCAGCCGTGGCGATCAGCTCTGTCGAATCGAAATTGTGGTGCCGAAAGGAGTTCCCGATGATCCGGAGTTGCGACGTCTTTTCGAGGAACTGGCGACGCGAAGCAACGCCAAGGCGGTCCGCGATTTTTAACTTGCTTGACTCTCAGACCCTGCTTCACTGGAATTATTCCCCCTGCCGCGCTAATGACGATCAAGCGTTCCCGACGGACGAGGTGAACCCGCAATGACGACGGAAAACCCGAAGACTCTCCCTCTACTCTCGCTCCGCAACCTGGTGCTTTTCCCTGGCGCCGTCATGCCCGTGGAGATCGGTCGTCCCAGCTCCTTGCGTTTGATCGAAGCGCTGGGCGGCAAAGGCGCTCATCTGCTGGTGGGCACCCAGAAGGATGCCGACATTGAAGAGCCCGCGGGCGCCGACCTTTACACGATCTGCGTGGAGGGCGAGGTGGTGCGCATCGTGAAGGCGGCGGAGAATCGCGTCACGGCGGTTCTGCGCGGGCTGGAACGGCGGCGCGTCGTTGGTTTCGCCCAGGAGAAACCCTATCTGCTCGCTCAGTTCGATCCGTTGACCGAGCTGCGGAAGGACCCCATCGAGATCGACGGACTGGGCATGGCCGTGTACGACGTCGCCAAGCAGCTGATCGCCATCTCCCCAGATATCCCCGATGAGACCGCTCAGGTTCTGGACCAGCACAAGGATCCGGCGCGCCTGGGAGATATCGTCGCCGCCACCGTCGATCTGTCGCCGGAGGAACGGGCATCGCTGCTGGTCGAGGCCGATGTGGCGGAGCGCCTGCGGCGCCTGCTGGTGCTGTTGCAGCGCAAGGTCGAGCTCATCAAGGTGAAGCAGAAGATCGACTCGCAGGTGCGGGAGGAATTTTCCAAGCACCAGCGCGAGGCGGTGCTGCGACAGAAGCTGAAAGCCATCCAGGACGAGCTGGGCGAGGGCGAGGATTCCACGGACCTGGAGGTCTTCGAGGAGAAGATCAAGGCGGCCAAGATGCCGGAGGACGTGGAGAAGACCGCGCGCAAGCAGCTTGATCGCCTGAAGCAAATGGCGCAGTCGTCGGCCGAGTACACAGTGCAACGGACCTACCTGGAGTGGCTGGTCGAGTTGCCGTGGTCCAAGCAGACGGAAGATCGCCTGGAGCTGGACCAGGCACGGCAGATCCTGGACGCCGATCACTACGACCTGCAGAAGGTCAAGAAGCGCATCCTGGAGTACCTGGCGGTGCGTAAGTTGGCGCCCGGGAAGAAGGGCCCCATCCTGTGTCTGGCGGGCCCTCCCGGCGTCGGCAAGACGTCGCTCGGTAAGTCCATTGCGCGGTCGCTGGGACGTGAATTCGTCCGCATGTCGCTGGGCGGTGTTCGGGACGAGGCGGAGATCCGGGGCCACCGGCGTACGTACATCGGCGCCTTACCTGGCCGCATCATCCAGGGGATGAGGCGCGTCGGGACCAGGAATCCAGTGTTCATGCTGGATGAGATCGACAAGCTGGGCTCGGACTTCCGTGGCGATCCCTCGGCCGCATTGCTCGAGGTGCTGGACCCGGAGCAGAACTCCACGTTTTCGGATCACTACCTGGAGGCGAACTTCGACCTGTCGAACGTCATCTTCATCGCCACGGCGAACATGCTGGATCCCATCCCGCCGGCGCTGCTGGACCGCATGGAGGTCCTGGAGATCCCCGGTTACACCCGGGAGGAGAAGCTGCAGATCGCCGAGCGTCACCTGGTGCCCAAGCAGATCGCCGAGCACGGCCTGACGGCGGCGCAGATCAACCTGACGTCCGAGGCGCTGACCACGGTCATCGAGCAATACACGCGCGAGGCCGGGGTGCGGAACCTGGAGCGCGAGGTGGCCAACGTCATCCGGGCGATTGCCGTGAAAATCGCGGAGGAGCAGCCTTACGAGCCGACGTTGACCTCCGACATGGTGTCGGAGATCCTGGGTCCGCAGAAGTACTACTCCGAAGCCGCCGAGCGGACGGAGATTCCGGGGGTGGCCACGGGGCTGGCCTGGACTCCCACCGGTGGAGACATCCTGTTCATCGAAGCATCTCAGATGCCCGGCAAGGGGAACCTCATCCTCACCGGTCAGCTGGGCGACGTGATGAAAGAGTCGGCGCGCGCGGCCATGTCGTGGGTGAGGACCCACGTCGAGGACCTGGGCATCACCACGGACTTCGAGAAGACGGACATCCACGTGCACGTTCCCGCGGGAGCGGTGTCCAAGGATGGTCCTTCGGCTGGGGTGGCAATGACGGTGGCGCTGGTTTCGTTGCTGACCGGCCGCAGGGTGCGGGGAGACGCCGCAATGAC
>JBDSME010000049.1:0-7458 GCA_039916065.1 Polyangia bacterium | reverse complement strand
GCCATCCGTGAATCACCTGTTGCCGTCGATGACGGTTCGGTGGCCAGGGCCACGATGCGTCCCACGCCGTCCACCAGGGGCGCTCCGGCACCCACCAGTGCCGTCTCCACCGGAAGCTGCCGCAGCCATCGCTCCGCGCCCCCGCTCCCCACCGCCGGCCCAAGCGGGATCATCGTTCCCGACCACATCCCGCGTTTCCTGGCATGACCGACCGCCACGGTCGCACTGCCGTCGGCGGCCCGATGTCGGACGATGGGCAGGTGAGGATAGAAAACTGTCTCCGCCGGCATCGCCTCCAGCAACGCCAGGTCCAGCTCGTCGGAGACCGCCCGCAGGCGGGCAGGCACCGCCTCGGCCAGGTCGCGGGCGGTTGCTGCCGCGCGGCCACGACCCGACCTTCTCACCAGGTTGACGGTGGCGTGACCGTCAATGACCTCGGAGATCGCACGGCGGCTGGTCAGCACCAGCCCCGACGCCGTGACCAGGACTCCCGATACGATGGTCGGCGGCATGGCCGCGCCGCCGGAAACCACCAGGGCCACCACCGCCGGGGAAACCCGGGCGTGAAGGTCGCGCAACGAGATAGGGGCCTCCGCCAACGACGCCGTCGGGGCGGAGCGGCCGGCGACGGCGTCACGGTCCGAGGCCCCAGCGACCGCCGTAGGCGACGGCGCGGTCGCCACTGAAACCTCCCCTTCCCGTTCCACCAGCGGGCTGGAGAGTCCGCCGCCCCACCCAGCCAGGACGGCGAAGTCCGCCAGGCTCGGTCCCAAGGGCCTGGGACGGCCACCAAAAATAAAAGATAAGAAGAAAAGAGTAAGCGTTAATGCAGACATAGATGGCTATTAAATCACATTCTGGCAATAACGGGCAGCGTTGAACCTGGGGCCAGCTCGCCCCTGCGCAGCCGGAGCACCCCCCGCACCCACGTCTCGCGTCGGCTAAGCTTCCGCCGTGGACGAGATTTTCCCTGCCCCGCGCCGGCCGGCCTGGCGCCCCTATCGATCCGGTTGGTGATGTCTCAGCCTGCCCTGGAAGACCTTCTGGTCAGACAGACGTCCGATCGCGATCGGGCCGACGAGTGGGCGCTGGTGCTGACCGCCGTGGGGGTTCTTCACCGCATCGACCGCGACCCCAACGGGGATTTTCGGATCCTCGTGGCGCCCGTGGACTGGCCCCGTGCGCTGCGGGCGCTGACCGCGAACGATGAGGAGACCCGCGCCGGGACGCCGGTGGCGCCTGACGTCCCCGATCGCGGTAGCGGCGCGCTGGGGACGGTGGTGGGCATCTTGCTGGTGGCCTTCCAGTATGTGACGGGGCTTTGGGAGAATAGCGCTTCGTCGCGCTGGTTCGTCAGCGGAGTGGCCGACGCGGAACGCATTCGCGCTGGCGAGTGGTGGCGGGCCATCACCGCCATGACCTTGCACGCCGACGTCATGCATGTGCTGGGCAACGTGGTGGCATCCGTCATCTTCATCAGCGCCGCGGGGCGGTGGCTGGGGGGGGGCGTGGCGGCGATGCTGATCTTGCTGGCGGGTACGGGGGCGAACCTGCTGACCGCGGCGGTGGAGAAAAAAGACCACCTGTCTGTCGGCGCATCAACGGCCACCTTTGCGGCACTGGGCCTGGTGGTGGGGTTGCAATCGGTTCGTCGCTGGCGCGGCGGAGGCCCGGTGCGCCGCCGCGCCTGGATCGCCGCCGGCGCGGGGCTGGCCTTGCTGGCCATGCTGGGAGTGGGCGCCAAGGCCGATGTGTTCGCACACGCCTTCGGTCTGGGACTGGGCGCCGTGCTGGGTGTGTTGGCCGGCGCGCTGGACCCACCGCGCGTCCCCAGGCCGGCGGCGTCGCCCCAGGCGTCTCGTTCCTGGCGAAACGCCATCCGCAACATCTACACCTTCCAGGCGAGCCACTCTGGCGCGGCTCACGCCCTCCAGGTCTCTCTGGCGCTGGCGGCCCTGGGCGCGGTGGTGGCGGCGTGGGCCCGTGCCCTCGGTCGGATCTGAGCGCCGCCTTGCGCATCCTCCTGCTCACGCCGCCGATGATCCAGCTGAACACGCCCTATCCGGCGACGGCTTACCTCACCGGTTTTCTTCGCCAGCACGCCGAGCGGTTGCGGGTGACGGTCACCCAGGCTGATCCCGCCATCGACCTCTTCCTGCGCATATTCTCGCGCCAGGGTATCCAGCAGGTGCTCGATGAACTGCGGGCACGCGCGGCGGCTCTCCGTCCCCAAGCCGGGGCGCGCGGTGTCCGTGCGCGGGCGACACGCACGGGCGCGGGCGCCGGCGACACCGCGCCCGAATTGGCAATCCCCGCCTCCATCGCGCATTTTCTGGAGCGGGGCGAGGGCTACGTGGACACGGTGGACGCGGTTGTGCGCTTCCTCCAGGGGCGCGATCCGGGCCTGGCGCTGCGTATCGCCGGCCGGGCCTTTCTCCCCGAAGGCCCTCGTTTTCAGCCGCTGCAGCAGCAGCAAGGACCCGGTCACGACGACGATTCCTTGACCTGGGCCTTCGGCACCCTGGGGACCGCCGACAGGGCCAAGCACCTGGCCACGCTGTACATCGATGATCTCGCCGATGTGGTGCGCGACGGGATCCAGCCCTATTTCGAGCTCTCTCGTTACGGCGAGCACCTCGCCGCCAGCGCGCCCACCTTCGATCCGTTGCACCAGGCGTTGCAGGCGCCGCCCACGCTGGTGGATGCGGCTCTTGACGACATCGCCCGGGCGCTGTGCGCCGAACACCGCCCTGACCTGGTGGGCCTGACGGTCCCCTTCCCGGGCAACGTCTTTGGAGCGTTCCGCATCGCCCAGGCCATCCGCGCCGTTTCGCCAGCCACGCACATCGTGCTGGGGGGTGGCTTCGTGAACACCGAGCTGCGCGAGCTGTCCGATCCGCGTCTGTTCGACTACGTGGACTTCATCACCCTGGACGACGGCGAACGTCCGCTGCTGGCGTTGATCGAACACCTGCGCGATCCAGCGTCGCCGCTCTTTCGCACCTTCGTGCGCGACGAAGGCGGGGCGGTGGCCCTGCGCAGCGACGCCACCATGCACGACATTCCGCTGCGCGACGCCGGCACGCCCACCTACGACGGCCTGCACCTCGACCGGTATCTCTCATTGTTCGAGATGCTGAATCCCATGCACCGGCTCTGGGCCGACGGGCGCTGGAACAAGCTGACCATCGCCCACGGGTGCTACTGGAAGAAATGTACCTTCTGCGACATCACGCTCGATTACATCGGGCGCTACGATCTGGTGTCGGCCGACCTGCTGGTCGACCGCATCGAAGAGATCATCGCGGAGACGGGGCAGACCGGTTTTCACTTCGTCGATGAGGCGGCGCCCCCGGCCGGACTGCGCGCCCTCGCCACCCGCCTCATCGAGCGCAGGGTGGTCATCACCTGGTGGGGGAACATCCGCTTCGAGAAATCATTCACCCCCGCGCTGACCGAGCTGCTGGCGCGCTCGGGTTGCGTGGCGGTGTCCGGAGGGCTGGAGGTGGCGTCCGATCGTCTGCTGCAGCTCATCAAGAAGGGGGTGACGGTAGAGCAGGTGGCCCGCGTGACCCGCGCTTTCACCGAGGCGGGCATCATGGTGCACGCCTACTTGATGTACGGGTTCCCCAGCGAGACCACCCAGGAGACCATCGATTCACTGGAGCGCGTGCGCCAGCTCTTCGCGGAGGAATGCCTGCAGTCGGCGTTCTGGCACAGGTTTGCCGCCACCGCGCACAGCCCCATCGGAAAGAATCCGGCGCTGTTCGGTATTCGCCTGCGTGATCAGGGTTTGCCCGCAGTGCGCTTCGCGCGAAACGACCTGGCGTTCGACGATCCCACGGGAACGGATCACGATCTCCTGGGCGTGGGGCTGCGCCGCGCCCTTTACAATTACATGCTGGGCCTGGGGCTGGATCACGACGTGCGGAGCTGGTTCGCCGCTGGACATGGTGGCGGTGCGCGAGCGGCGTCCCGACGTGCCGGGACGGGCCGCACGCGCGGGCGTGCTCCCGGCGCCGTTGTTCGCGTCCCCGCCACCACCGTCCCCCCGGATTTCGTGCGCCGCGCCATCGCGGACGGCCGGGGCTGAGCGGCGGCCGAGCCAAAGCCACCGTGTCGCCAGGAAAATCGGTGACAGCGCCGCGATTCGAAAGAGCCTAAGCTTTGTCCATGGCTGGTCCAGCTGCTGTTCTCCTGGTGGCCCTGTGGAGCACGCTGGTTCCGGCGTCGGCGACGACAACGACAACTACGTCTCCGCAGCCGATGCCTGTGCCGGGCGCCGCCGAGGAGCGAGAGGAGCCCGCCGCGGAGCCGCCACCGCCACCGCCACCGCCACCGCCACCAGCACCGGCAGAGATCCCCGGTCTGCCAGCCGCCCGCCGGTATGGCGACGCAGGCAGCTCGGAGCTGGCGGTGGGGCTGGGGTATTCTTCAGATTCAGGATTGCTGGCCGCGGGAGGGTTCCGTTATTTCGTCTGGGACGGCGTCGCTCCCGGGGTGGAAGCCACGTATATCGGCGGGGGCGCGTTGTTCTCGAAGGTGGGGCTGGTGTTGGGGGCACTGCGTCTGGTCCCCTTGCGTTTGCGCAACCTGGCGGTGGTCTTGACCGGTCGCGCCGGGCGGGTGTTCCTGGCCGACCATCTGGATGGCTGGGCCGCGGGAGGGGGCGGTGGGGTGATCATCTTCCTCGGGGACTCCGGAAATGTCGGCCTCGAGATCGGGTACGAGGCGCTCCGGCTGTTGCCCAGTTCCTTTTGCGCCGACCTGCGGTCATGCGTGCTGCAGGGTCCCGTTTTCGGGCTGCGAATCAGCTTCTGAGCGCCACCCATCGCCCCCTGCGCCGGCGCCGGGGCCCCGTGGTGTCCGGTCGTTGCCAGCGCGGCCTCCCCGTGTAATGTCTGCCCCATGTCACCCGGGGATGCAAAGCGGACCTGCCTAATTCTGATCGTCTTGATGGCAATCGCCGGCACGGACTGCAAGAAGAACCGCGGCAAGACCGGCGGGGCGTCTGCGGAGGCGGCCCAGAACGGCAAGTCGACCGGCAAATCGACCGGCGACTCGTCCGGCGATTCGCGTCCCGTGGCGCGGATTGACGACACCGTCATCACGGTTGGTGACGTTCAAGACCGCATCAACAAGATGGCTCCCTTCCCGCGCGGGCGCTACGTTTCGCTGGAAAAGAAGAAGGATATGCTGGACAACCTGATCCGCATCGAGGTGATGGCCAAGGAAGCGGAGAAGCGCGGCTATGACCAGGATCCGGAAGTGATCCGGGTGAAGAAGCAGCAGATGATTTCGAAGTTCTTGCAGAAAGAGTTCGAGTCCAAGTTGCGCGTGGAGGACGTGCCCGACGCCGACGTCCAGAAGTACTACGGGGAGCACCCCGAGGAGTTCAATCGCCCTGACGAGGTCCGGGTCAGCCAGATCCTGCTGGCCGACAAGGCCAAGGCCGACAAGGTGGCCGCCGAGGCGCGGGCCGCCGACAAGAGCAATCCCAAGACGTTCACGGAGCTGGTGGCCAAGTATTCGCAGGACGAAGACTCCAAGGCCCGCGGTGGTGATCTTACGTCGTTCGACAAGGGTTCGACCATCTACCCGAAGCCGGTGATCGAGGCGGCTTTCAGCTTGAAAGAGGTCGGCGAAGTTTCGGCGCCCGTGAAGTCTGACAAGGGTTTCCATGTGTTGCGGCTGACCCAGAAGCGCCCCGGCTTTTCGCGTCCGCTGCCCGAGGTGAAGAGACAGATTCAGCAGCGCCTGTTTCGGGAGATGCGCACCAAGGCCCTGGACGCCTTCGTGGCCGATCTGAAAAAGAAATACGCGGTCACCGTGGACGAGGGCAACCTGGCTCAGGTGACAGTGGACACTTCGGCTGACATGCGCGCCACGGCGCCGGGAGCGCCCGGCGGTCCGGGTGCCGGCTTCCATCCCGGTATCGGGGCCCCTATCGGGGCGGTGCCAGGGACGCCTGGATTTCCGCCGGTATTTTCGCCGCCGCCCGCTCCCGGGATGGTCCAGCACTCTGGTCCGACGGGCCCCGCGCCGGCGGCAGCCACCTCCGAACACCGGGTGCCCTGATGCGCGCCACCATGTGTCCGCCGCTCCTCCGCCGGTCCAGCTCCCGCTTGCCGTGTCTGGCGCGCTCGACCGTCGCCGCCGCGCTGATGGGGCTGGTCGGCTCCAGCGCCGTTCCCAGCATCGCCCACGGACGGGTGGTGGAGAAGATCGCCGCTGTGGTGGACAACAACGTCATCCTGGCCAGCGAGGTGGAAGAGAAGGCCGCGCCCCTGATGGTGGAGGTCTCTCACATGACCGACACCTCCAAGCGCGCCGCGCGTGCGGCGGCGTTGCGGCGGGAGGTCCTGGAGCGGCTGATCGACGACGAGTTGATCGCCTCGCAGGCGGCGGAGCTGCGCCTCACCGTGACGCCAGAGCAGGTGGACTCTTCCATCGCCGAGATCAAGAGACAGAACAACATCGACGACAAGCAGCTTCAGGACGCCCTGCACGGTCAGGGGATGACGATGACGGCCTATCGCGCCGATCTGAAGAAGCAGCTCCTGCGCTTCCGGGTCATCAACATCGCCGTTGGTTCCAAGGTGACCATCTCCGAGGAGGACATACGCGGCTACTACAACCGCCACTACAAGTCCGGCGGCGCCAACGTGCAGGTGCGCGCCAGTCACATCTTCCTCACCATCCCCGACGGCGCTGACGCCGGGGTGGTCGGCGAGAAGCAGACCCTCGGTCGCAAGCTGGTCGAACGGGCCATCGCGGGAGAAGACTTCGCCAAGCTGGCGCGCCAGTATTCCGACGATGCGGCCACGCGCGGGGAAGGCGGGGATCTGGGCTACTTCGGCAAGGATCTGCTGCCTCGGGCCATCGAGGAGCTGGTGTTTTCCATGAAGCCCGGCGAGATCCGCGGTCCGGTGCGGGCGGATCGCGGCTTCCACGTCATCAAGCTGGTCGACCGCAAGGTCATCGACGCCAAGCCGCTGGCGGAAGTGGAGGACGACATCCGCATGCAGCTCCGCCAGAAGGAAATGGACAAGCAGACCAAGACCTACCTCGCGGATCTCCGCAAGCGCAGTCTGGTCGATATCCGTTACTAGTGCCCGCCGTGGCGCTGCCCGCTCTCCCCATCGCCGACGCCGTTCCGCTGGCGCCGCTGACGACGCTGGAGCTGGGGGGGCCGGCGCGCCATTTGGTGGAGGCCCAGTCCCCGGCGACGGTGGCGGCGGCGGTGACCTGGGCGGCGGCGCGAGGGCTGCCTCTGCTGGTGTTGGGCGGTGGCTCGAACGTGGTGATCAGCGATTCCGGATTCGCCGGTCTGGTGGTGCGCATGACGATGCGCGGCCTGCGTTTCAACCTGGAAGGCGGCCAGGGTGTGGTCCAGGCGGCCGCCGGCGAGCCGTGGGATGCCCTGGTCTCCAACGTGGTGGGGCGGGGGTGGGCGGG
>JBDSME010000048.1:0-4342 GCA_039916065.1 Polyangia bacterium | reverse complement strand
GCTGGCAGCCTGATCTTCATCCAGGATGAAACCGCCGGGATCTTCGTCGACGTTCCGGTGAGCGCCAAGGGGCGCTATCACGTCGGCGAATACGGGGATCTGGCCGGCTACACCGCGCCGGGACTGTTTGCCCCTCAGGTGGTCCCGGCGAGTTTCACCGTGCTCGGTGTCACGCCGCTTCCGCCTGCCCACGTGGCGCCGTTCGATGAGCTATCGACGGGGAAGCTGGACAGTCAGCGGGTGGAGATTGCCGGGATCATCCGCGCCGTTCTGCCCGACCCGCGCCCGGACCTGCGGCGCACCGTCACCCTGAAGATGTCCTCCGACGACGGTGTTTTTCCAGTGACCGTTTCCGATCTGCCCCCGGAACGACTGGCGTCGGTGGTCGACGCGTCGGTGCGGGTGCGTGGGGTACTCGGCGGCGCCTTCAATGAACGTCGCCAGATGATCGGCATCAAGCTGTACGTGGGCCGTCCGGACGACTTGATCGTGGAGGAAGCAGGCCGTCCCGAAGCATATGGCGTTCCCGCAACGCCGGTGGCGAATCTGCTTCGCTTTCAGCCCGAGGGTCAGAATCGCCACCGCGTTCGGGTCGTGGGGACGGTGACGCTGATCCACCCGGGTGTGGAGCTTTACCTCGAGGACGGGACGGGCGGCGTGGCGGTGCGGACGCGGCAGATGGACGCGCCGGCGGTGGGCGATCGGGTGGAAGTGCTCGGGTTCCCGGAGATGGGGGACTGGACGCCGTACCTGGACGACGCCGTCTTCAGGCGCGATGGAGCGTCGCCCAGCGCGGTGGTGCCCATCTTCGCCACGGCTGACCAGGAGCTGAGCGCCGGGGCCCACGATTCGCGGCTGGTCAGCGTGGAAGCTGAATTGGTGGATGTGGTCGCCGACGCCGGTCGCCTGTTGCTGGTCGCCAAGTCAAAGAACATCCTGTTTGACGGAGAGTTGGCCTCCGACAACGGCGGGGCGGGTGGAGGCGGCGTCCCCGCCACGGCCACCGGCGCCCCCGGCACAACCGCGGGCGGCGCGGCGGCCGCCGGCAACGGCAGCGCCGCTGCCTTCCTCTCGTCGCTGGCGCACCTGCGCAACGGCAGCCGCATCCGGCTGACCGGGATCAGCATGGTGGGCCTGGGCGCCGACCGCGAGCATCCCTCCCATTTTCGGCTGTTGCTGCGCAGCCTGGACGACATCGCGGTATTGCAGAAGCCGCCCTGGCTGACGCTGGGGCGTTTGATCTGGATCCTGGTGGCGCTGGCATTGTTCACGGTGGTGGCGCTGACCTGGGGCGTGGTGTTGCGGCGCCGCGTGAATTCGCAGACCGCTACCATTCGCCAGCAGCTCCACAACGAGACCAAGCTGGAACAGCGCTATCGTGAGCTGTTCGACAACGCCTACGACGTCATCTACACCCATGATCGCTCGGGGCGGCTGTTGACGGTCAATCGAGCGGCGGAGGCCATCACCGGCTATCGGCGCGAGGAGCTGTTGCAGCGGACGGTGTTCGATCTGACGCCGTTGGAGCAGCACGGCGTCGTGAGTGCCTGGCTGAATCGTGCGGCGAATGGTCAGCAGATTCGCCCCACCTTCGCGACTGAGCTGGTCACGAAGGATGGGCGATTCGTGCCGGTGGAGATCAGTGTCCGTCCGTTGATGGACGGCGATCGCATCAAGGCCATCGAGGGCGTGGCCCGCGACATCACCGAACGGAAGCGCGCCGAGACCGAGTTGGCCGTGGCTCACAAACGCCTGGTTGAGACCTCGCGCCGCGCCGGCATGGCCGAGGTGGCCGCCGGGGTGCTGCACAACGTCGGCAACGTCCTGAGCAGTGTCACCGCGTCGGCCACCCACCTGGCGGGGCAGCTGCGCGGCTCGCGTTTGCCGCAGCTTGCTGCGGTGGCGGAGGAGGTTCACAAACACGCGGCGGATCTGGGGCGCTTCCTGGCCGAGGAGCCGCGCGGGCGCGCCCTGCCGCAAGAGCTGTCCGAGCTGGCCGTCCACCTGACGGGTGAGCATGCCGCCATCGCCCACGAGGTGGAATCCCTGGGGCGCAGCGTGGAGCACATCGAGGAGATCGTGGCCATGCAACAGGGTTACGCGCGCGTGAGCGGCATGCGAGAAAACGTGGCGGCACAGACCCTGATCGAGGATGCCCTGCGCATTCATCGTCAGGCGCTGGAGCGGCACAACATCACCGTGACGCGCGAATTTTCCAAGGCGCCGCTGCTGCTGGTGGAAAAACACAAGGTGCTGGAGATCCTGGTCAACCTGCTCAGCAACGCCAAGTATGCCTGCGTGGGCACTGCGCCGGGAGCGTCGGCGCGCATCACCGTTCGCGTCGATACCCCCAAAGGCGAACGGGCGGGGGATCGCGTGCGCATCGTGGTTGCCGACAACGGCATGGGCATCTCTCACGAGAACCTGGTGCGAATCTTCGACCACGGCTTTACCACCCGCGAGGGAGGTCACGGGGTTGGATTGCACAGCGCCTCGACCACCGCGCGCGAGCTGGGCGGCGCGCTGTTCGTGCACAGCGATGGCCCCGGGAAGGGCGCGCGCTTCACCCTGGATCTGCCGGTCCGCCCGCCGAGCGATGGCGAAGGGGAGAGTCGCCCGTATCCAGAGGGCTATGGTCCGAGCAACCTGGCCGCCACCATCCGCACCACCGCCCGCGGAGGGAACTGACTTCGACGGCTGCGCCGCCCCGAGCGACGGCGCGTCCGACCCGGGCGGTCGGAAGGATGGATTCTTCACCTCGCCCCACGAAAGTGGGGAGAGCAAGATACAAGTCCCTTGGGCCGGAGGCCGGAGGGTGAGGGGACGGCGCTGCGGTCAGGCGTGCCCCCCTCGCCTTTATCCTCTCCCCGCTTCCTCGGGGCGAGGACAAACAGTTTCGGTGTGGCGCAAGGTGGTTTCGCCAGCGGGTATTCCGCAACCGATCGCGGATTCCTTTGGCGGTGCACCGGCGACGTCGAGACGGGACGGGAGGGCGAGGATGGGAGCGGGCGGCGCGTGTAGACTGGGCCGTCCCAAGGAGACTCCGAGCCATGGCCAGCCCTATCGCTTCAGCGCCCTCATCCGCGGTGGCCGCCCCCCTTTCCCCCGGGGGCGCGGGCGCCAGCCAGCGGGGTCCCTTCGCCATCATGACCGTGCTGTTCTTCATGTGGGGCTTCATGACGGTGTTCAACGACATCCTCATCCCGCGCTTCAAGATGGCCTTCACGCTCAGCTTCTTCCAGGCGATGCTGGTCCAGTTCGCCTTCTTCGGGGCGTACTTCGTGGGTTCGTTGCTCTATTTCTTGATCTCGGTGACGCGCGGCGATCCCATCGCCCGCATCGGGTACAAGAACGGCATTGTCATCGGGCTGTTGTTCGCTTCGGCGGGCAGCGCGCTGTTCTGGCCAGCGGCCACCTCGGCCTCCTATCCCCTGTTTCTGGTGGGGCTGTGCGTGGTGGGGTTGGGCCTGGCGATGTTGCAGATCGCCGCCAATCCCTACGTCACCATTCTCGGTCCCGAACACACGGCCTCCAGCCGACTGAATCTGGCGCAGGGGTTCAATTCGCTTGGTACGGCCACGGGGCCGTTGATCGGCGGCTGGCTGATCTTTCAGTACTTCGCGCGCACGGGCGCTCATGGCGCCGAGTCGGTGAAGGTGCCGTATCTGGCCTTCTGTATTGTGTTCGCGGCGCTGGCTCTGGTCTTCTTTTTCATTCGTCTGCCTCAGGTGGGCAGCATTCAGGCGCCGGGCGGCGGAATTGGGGCCAGCACGGGCGCGCTGAAGTTCCCCCACGTGCGCCTGGGCATGCTGGCCATCTTCATGTACGTGGGCGGCGAGGTCTCGGTGGGCAGCAGCATCATCAGCTTTCTGGGACAGCCGGAGATCGCCGGTCTCGCCGAACTGGAAGCCAGCCGCTTCGTTTCCCTGTTCTGGGGCGGCATGTTGCTGGGCCGCTTCATGGGGGCGGTGGAACTGAGCGAGATGGCGCCCGCGCGCAAGCGGCTGTTGCTGGGACTGATTCCACTGGCCGGGTTCTTCGTGCTGTGGGCCTGGCGCGGGTGGGAAGTGGTGCGGATGTACTGGCCCTTCCTGCTGCTGTGCTGGGGGTTGTTTCAGGCGGGCAAGTCGCTGGCGGGCCGCAGCCTGATGCTGTTCGGGCTGATGGTGGTGACGTTGCTGGCGGTGGCCATCGTGGTTGGTGGTCCGCTGGCGATGTGGTGCATCGTGGCCATCGGATTGTTCACCTCGATCGGCTGGTCCAACACCTTCTCTCTGGCCATCGAAGGAGTGGGCGTTTACAAGAGCCAGGCCTCCTCGCTGCTGGTCATGGCCATCCTGGG
>JBDSME010000047.1:0-3308 GCA_039916065.1 Polyangia bacterium | reverse complement strand
TGACGCTGGTCGGGCTCCTCCGTCTGCTCCAGCAGGCGCTCGTTCAGCCCCACCACGTTCGGCCAATCACGTGCCGCCGCGTACAGCGGGGCCAGCGCCTGCATCGCTTCCAGACTGTTGCTGTCGATCTCCAGCGCGCGCTCGAACGCCGCCGTCGCCTTGGCCTCGTCGACCAGACGATCCCGCCACAGGACGCCCAGCTCCAGGGCCCGGCGCGCACGTTCCTCCGGCTCCTCGATCAAGAACAGCTGCCGCTCGGCGACCTTCACCACCCGCGGCCAGTCGCTGTCCCGCTCGTAGAGCGCGCGCAGCTGTTCGTGGGCCGGCCAGCTCCGCGGGTCCAGCTCGGCCACCAGCTGCTCCAGCGCCTCGGCGGCCTCCCTGGGCTGGTTCAGCTTGGTGTCCAGCAGTTCAGCGCGCCGGAGCGCCAGCTCGACGGCGCGCGTCGGCTCCGTGATGTGGGGGAGCTGCCGCTCGAGGATCTTCACCAGCGTGCCCCACTCCTCGCCCTCGGCGTAGATGCGTGCCAGGGCGTCCAGCGCCCCGGCATCCGCGGGCAACAGCTCCAGCAGCGACTCCCAGGCCCGCTGGGCGCGCCGCCAATCGTCAAGGTGCGTCTCCGCCAGAATCGCCAGTTGCCGCAGGTATTCCGCCTGCTGGCGCGGGTCCCCGACCAGACGATCCACCTGCGCATCCAGGATGCGCGCCAGATCCTGGCGCTGCTCCAGGCGCTGATAGATCTCGGTGAGGGCATCCAGCGCGCGCCCGTCATCGGGGTCGAGCCGCACCACCTCTTCCCAGCGCGCCGCCGCTCCCGCCGTGTCTCCCAGCGCGGTGCCCAGCAGCTCGGCCGCGCGCACCAACACTTCGACGTGCTCGGCCGGCGTGCTGGCGTGTTGCGCGTGGTAATCGAGGGTCTGCACCAGCCCGGCATGATCGCCGGCGCCCGCCAGCAGATCTTCCAGGCGCGACAGGGTGTCCCGGTCGCCTGGAACCAGTTTCAGGATCTCGCTGGCCGCCCAGGCGCCCGCGTCGACGTCGTTCAGGCGCTCGTCGTAGATCACCAGCAGGCGGCGCAGCAGGCTGACCTTCTCCTGCTTCGACGGCGCCACCTCGATCTGATTGCGCAGGGTGCGCGCCAGGCCCGCGTAGTCGCCCTGCTTCTCGTAGATCTCCACCAGGGCGCGCATGGCCATCTGGTCCTGCGGCGCCGCCAGCAAGATCTCCTGATAGATCTCCAGCGCGCGCGCCGGGGCCGCCAGCTTCTCGCGCTGGATCTGGGCGATGCGCCGCAATATTTCGATTTTCTGAGCCGGGTCCGGCGCCAGCTCGGACTCGCGCTCCAGGATCGGGACGATGCGGTCGAAGCTCTTCGTCTTCAGCAGAATGCGCTTCTGCATGTCGCGGGCGCGCGGCGCCGTCGGATCCAGGTCCTCGATGCGCCGCCAGGCCATCACGGCGCGCTCGGTATCCGCCAGATTCTTTTCGGCGACGGTGGCGATCTCCTCCAGCCGGGTTATGAGGGCGTCCGCCGGGGCTCCGGCGGCGCGCGCCTGCTCCAGCCCGAAATCGAGCAGGTCGGCCAGGGCCGCCCAGTCGCCCTTGTCACGAAAGTGATCGGAATAGGCCGCCAGCGCCATCTCGTTGCCAGGATCGAGCTGCAGGATGGCGTGCAGGTACACGGCGGCCTGATCGCGGTCACCCAGCCGATCGCTGTAAAGCTGCGCCAGCTCCGTCATCAGCTGCACCCGATGCTCCGGCTCCTCGACGGCGCTGAGCTGCTTCTCGCGCAGCTCGGCCAGCTTGGCGTACTCGTGCCCCATCGCGAACAGTTCGGCCAGTCGTTCCCCGGCCGGTCCCCCCGCGACCTCCTGGGCGGCGATCTCGCCATAGATGCGCTGGGCATCGGCCACGTCGTCCAGATCGCCTTCGGCGAGCTGGGCGCGCTTGTACAGGAAGTTGATCTGCTCCTCGGCCGTGGTGGCGCCCTGGACGCGCTCACGGTAGTAGCGGTCCAGATCCTGGAAGCGGCGCGCGTCGTACAGCGTGCGCTCGATCAGGTCGGACGACTCCAGGTGGCCGGGGACAGCGGCCAGCGCCTTGCGCAGGACGGAGATGGTGTTCTCGATGTCGCCCGCCTCGTGGCGGCGGCGGGCTATCTGAAAGTAGATGGCGGCGGCGCGCTCGGGGCCGTCGGCGCCGATCCAGTGCGGGTTGGCGTAGACCGCCGCCAGCAGTTCCAGGGCCTTTTCGTCGCGAGGACGCAACCGGATGACCTCGCCCAGGCGCTGGGCGGCGGCGTCCAGCTCCTCCAGCTTTTCGGCGAGCACGCGCCCCAGTCCCAGCAACAGGTCGGCACGCCGCTTCGGGTCGGTGGTCCCTTCCAGCTCCAGCTCGTAGAGGCGCACCACGCTGCGGTGATCGCCCAGCGCCCGATAAATCTTGCGCGCCGACTCGATGGACCGAACGTGCTCGCTGGACAGCTTACCCGGCCCCTGCGCACTGCGGATGGTGCGTTCCAGGCGCGCGAAGTGGTTGACGAAGAGCTGGCCCATCTCGGCTTGCAGCTCGGCGATGCGTGCCGGATCGCGGGTGCGGGCCACGGCCGCTGCCTCCAGCTCCAGCATCTCCATGTACTGGGGGGTGCGCCCCTGTTCCCGATACAGGTCCTTCAGCCGGGCGGCGGCACGTATGTGCCCGGGATCACGGTGGACGGCATTGGCCAGGTCCGCCTCGGCGCCTTCCGTGTCGCTGAGCTGGTCCAGGCGCAGCTCGGCAGCCAGGTAGAACAGCTCCGCCGCCTTGTTTCCGTCCTCGATGGCCTGGGCGCGCGCCTCGTAGAGCGTGATCAGCTTGTCGTGTTCCTTGGTCTGCCGGTACGCCTTCCGCAGGGCCACGAACGCCTCGGTATCGGCGGGGTTCCGCTCCAGAGCTGCCTCGTATTCAGGTGCTGTCGGCATACGCTGTACGGTCTCTCAGAAGCCCACCGCGATCACACGAACGGTGGGTATGGCGCACACGTTAGCACTCGCCTACCTCGGAGGAAAGCGGCAGGACAACTTCGTAAACACCCGATTTATAACGGTTTACCGATTTTTGGGTGTCGTGGTGGGGCCGGACCGGCAACCCCCGACGGGCCTGGGTCGATACGGTATAATTCTGTACATGAAAGCTATACAGGTTACCTTCGACGACAAACTGCTGGCGCAGCTCGACCGCGATCCGGAAGTGCGGCGAGACGGCCGCTCGGCAGTGCTGCGTCGGGCGGCCGCGGAGTATTTGCGCCGCGCCCGGAAATCAGAAATCGC
>JBDSME010000046.1:0-7202 GCA_039916065.1 Polyangia bacterium | reverse complement strand
AGCTCGCGCGATAGTTGAAGACGTACCGATCTGGCGGTGTCTTGCGGAGGAGCCCCGCGCCCGTAAACGGCGCGATGAAGGGGACGTGCTTGCTGTTGGTGATCGGCAGGGTCACTGCCGCGGTCGGCGTACCCGGGTTACCGAGGATTGCAAAGACATTTTCCTCGTCGATCAGCTGGCGAACGTTGGGGCCCGTGCGCGCGGGCTCATAGGCGTCATCGCGAGTGACCAACTTCAATGTGCGGCCGTGGACACCGCCCGCCTCGTTGGTCGCGCGAAAATAGGCCTCGATGCCAAGCTTGAGCCCCATCCCCAAATTCTGAGCGGGCCCGCTCAGGGCTCCCGACATCCCGACCTTGATCTCTTGCGCTCTCGCGCCCGCCGGCAGGACGGACCCCAGCAGGAAAGCCGCTACCTGCCACCAGAGCCGGCGGCGAAGTTCGCAGGAGAGATCACACGATGTTGCCACGATTGGGACCTTATCGGCATGCGGACACAAGAGGTTTAGACGTGGTTTCCATGGTTTGCCCATCGAGAGGATGGTCGAATCCTCGACTTCACGAGGCTTGGGGCGGAGTCATTGACATCGGCCGCTTGTCCTACTGCTCGATATGCCCTGCGGTTGTGGCGCCCGGCGTCCATTGGGCGCAGGTCGAAAAACCACCATCCCGCCGTAGGGGCTGGATGGTGGCCTTCGAGCCGCGGGATTTTTGCGGGGACCGCCGCCGCTGCCTAACTACTTGGAGCTTATGTCCAAGGTCTTCAGGTAGGCGGCCATGTCCATGCCCGATGCCGGACCCGACAACCGGCGTTTGTTTATCGCCCACCCGGGTAGTCAGCCGGCGGCTGACTGCGACGGTCGTTAGAACGTCGCCTGGCCGGGGGCGCGGGGGAACGGGATCACGTCGCGGATGTTCGCCATGCCGGGGTGGCGTAGATGATTCCCTCCAGCTCCCCGTCCCCCGCCCCCGAGCCCACCCGCCTCTCTGCCGAATACCCCCTTCGATCCGCTTATCCGCCAAACCGCCTCGCCGACCGCCTCCGTCTCGAGCAGGAGCGGATCTTGTTCGGCTGGCTCCAGCGGGCGCTCGCATCCGGTCGACGACGACCCTACGGATCAGAAACGTGTATCCGGGTGCGGGAAGTCTGGAGGACATCGGCGACGGGGGTATCCGTTAGCTGCGAGAGTGGATGGAAAGAGGGCGCAGCGTGGCTGTGCAAGCACTTCTTCAACGAGGCGCAGGCGGCGTCCTCTCTGCACAGCGAACGCATCGTCGAGATATGGTCGAGAGTTTGGTTGTGGGGGAGATGGACAATGGTCTGCTCTGCCGCGGGCCGCACCGGAAAAGGGCGGCCTTGACCAGGCGATTCGCCGTATGACCGGTGCTCGAACAGAGTTCGATGTTGCCCTCCAACCGCAGCGGTCGGTTGCGCTGCGGAAATCACGTTCAGCCGGCCGGCACGGGCAGCAAGGGCTGAGAGCAACCACTGGCGGCTCGCCCGTTGCGGTTAAACCGCCGGTCGCATGGCTACCGTCGTAAAAACAGAACCAGATACTCCAGTTCGGTCATCTCCGCGGAGCGACAGAATGGCGCCGCCGATGTGTTCCTGCCACCAGACCCGTTCGTCGACGCGGTGGGTGGCGATGAGCACGGTGGTTTTTCGCTGGGTGCACAGGGAGGCGACGAGATCGAGCAGGCGCAGGCGATTCGGCGCATCCAGACCGGACGTCGGCTCATCCAGCACCAGCAGCGGGGGCACCTTGATAGCAGCGCGCGCGATCAGGACCAGGCGCTGCTGGCCGAACGAGAGCTCGCGGAAGGAGGCAGAGGGAGCGAGTCCCAACTCCAACCAATCGAGCCAGGCGCGCGCGCGGGCGCGGTGACCGGGCTCGGGTTGCTGGTAGAGGCCGATGCTGTCGAAGAGGCCGCTCAGCAGGACCTCTTCGAGGCTACCGCCCACGCGATAGTCGCGGTGCAGGCGCGCCGAGACGAGTCCGACGTTCTTCTTGATGTCCCAGACGGTCTCCCCCGTGCCGCGTCGCCGGCCGAACAGCTGCAGATCGTTGCTGTACGCCTGCGGGTGATCGCCGGTGATCATCTCAAGCAGGGTGGATTTACCCGACCCGTTGGAGCCTTCGATCAACGTGTGCTGTCCGGGCCGCACGCTGAAATTGAGGCCGGTGAAGACGATCTGCTCGCCGTACCGCACGCACCCCTCGACCAACTGAACGAGCGGCACGTCCGGCGACAGGGGCGGGTACCAGCTGCCCATTTCCACGGGCGGTGCCGGGCGCTGGTGCGACTCGTCCGCGCCGCGAATGAGGAAGTCCTGTCCCGATCCGCGAAACGTCACGCGTCGGTCGGCGAACACCACCACCTCGCGCAAGGTCTCGACCGGGAACGGCAGCTCCCCCGAGCGGAACGTCCCCGCCACGACCACCACCGGCGACTGCTCCGCCACGTGAACGATGGCCGACGCTAGCTCGGCCGACGCCGCGCGATCGAGCCCGTCGAACGGGTCATCCAAGATCAGCAACGACGGCGCCGGCAATACCGAACGCAACAGGAGCACCTTGCGCGCCTCGCCCGTCGACAGCTGTCGAAAGCGACGGTCGCTCAGCGCCTCCAGCCGGAAGGCCGCGAACAAGGGATGGCGCCGCCCAACCTCACCGCCCAGCAACTCGCGCACCCGGCTGCTGGTGTCGACGCCCTGCCGGAAGTTACCCTCGTCCGCGGCGACCTGCGCTTCGTAAAACGTCTGCTGCGATTCGGCTGACAGCAGCGACGCCCCCGCCACGCGCGCCGCCAGGGCACGCGCGGCGGTGGACTTTCCCGATCCGTTGGGGCCGGTGACCAGGGTCAGCCCCGGTCCCGTCAGCATGAGCTCCGCGAGTGCGTGCTCAGCCACCGACGGAGATCTGCTTCATGGCCGTCATGTAGCCGCGCAGCGTCGCCCCGACCTTCTCCACGGGGTGGCCTTCGATGGCCTGATTCACCGTCAGCAAGCGGCGGTTGTCGACCTGCTGGGTTCCCGGCGCATGGGGCTTGCCGATGACGTCCGTCGCCTGCTTCGACACGAACTCCTTCAGCAGCGGCACGGCGGCGTGGCTGAACAGGTAGCAGCCGTACTCGGCGGTGTCGCTGATGACCTTGTTCATCTCGTACAGCTTCTTGCGCGAGATCAGATTGGCGATGAGGGGCGTCTCGTGGAGGGACTCGTAGTAAGCCGACTCCGGCTTCATTCCCACGTCGACCATGCATTCGAACGCCAGTTCGACGCCGGCCTTGACCATGGCGACCATCAGCACGGCGTTGTCGTAGTACTCCTGCTCGCTGATCTTGACGTCGCCCGCTGGCGTTTGCTCGAAAGCGGTGTCGCTGGTGGCGGCGCGCCAGCCCAGCAGGTTCACGTCACCCGCATCCCAGTCCTTCATCATCGTCGTGCTGAAGACGCCGGTGATGATGTCGTCCTGGTGCTTCTTGAACAACGGACGCATGAGACCGCGCAGCTCTTCGGCCAGATCGAAGGCCTTCAGCTTCGCCGGGTTGCTGAGGCGGTCCATCATCAGAGTGATGCCCCCCTGCTTCAGCGACTCGGTGATGGTCTCCCAGCCGAACTGGACCAGCTTGCTGGCATAGCCCCGGTCGATGCCCTGAGCCACCATGCGGTCGAAGCACAGCAGCGAGCCCGTCTGCAGCATGCCGCACAGGATTGTCTGCTCGCCCATGAGGTCGCTCTTCACCTCGGCGACGAAGCTGGACTCGAGCACGCCGGCGCGGTCACCACCGGTTGCCGCGGCGTAGGCCTTCGCGATCTCGAGGCCATCGCCGTTGGGATCGTTCTCGCGGTGGACTGCGATCAGGGTCGGCACGCCGAATCCGCGCTTGTACTCCTCGCGCACCTCGGTGCCGGGACATTTGGGCGCCACCATGACGACCGTCAGATCTTTGCGAATGGGCTGGCCCTCTTCGACGATGTTGAAGCCATGGCTGTAGGCCAGGCAGGCCCCCTTTTTCATGAGCGGCATCACCTTGATGACCACGTCGGCGTGCTGCTTGTCGGGCGCCAGGTTGCACACCAGGTCGGCAGTGGGGATGAGCTGCTCGTAGGTGCCCACCTTGAAGCCGTTGCTGGTGGCGTTGGTGAAGCTGACGCGCTTCTGCTCGATGGCGTCCGCGCGCAACGCGTAGGTGATGTCCAGGCCGGAGTCGCGCATGTTCAGGCCCTGATTCAGGCCCTGGGCGCCGCAGCCGACGATGACGACCTTCTTGCCCTTCAGCTTCTCGACGCCGGTGCTGAACTCGTTGCGATCCATGAAGCGACAGCGGCCGAGCTGATCCAGCCTCTGCGCCATCGTGAGGGTGTTGAAGTAGTTCTGTCTGGCCATGACGTGCTCCTCGCTTGAAAAAATGGTGGTCTGGGAGGATAGCCCCGGCGTACGTTGCGCGTTTGCCTGTTTGCGGTAGTCTGTATTGCAGAAAACGCAACGTCGACCAGCGCCCTCCGATGCACCAAGACTTCAAGCTTTTCCTGCACTTGGCTGACAGTCTGCGCTTCGCGCGCAGCGCCAAGACCCTGCACATGAGCCCGTCCGCGCTGACCAGAGCCATCCAGCGGCTTGAAGAGGAACTGGGGCAGCCGCTGTTCCAGCGCACCAAACGCAGCGTGAGCCTGACCCGGGCTGGTGAGATCTTCCGCGATTACGCCCGCGGACGCGAGGCCGCGCACGCGCGCCTTCAAGAGGCTCTGGCCACCGAGATGCAAACGCCTACAGGCGAGCTGCGCATCGCCTGTACGGTGACCGCCTGCCACTCTGTCCTGCCCAAGCTGCTGGCGCGCTGCCGTGAACGCTACCCCGGTATTCACCTGCAGCTCATCACCTCAGACGCCGCCCGCTGTCTGCAGGCGCTGGAGGGCGACGAGGTGGAGCTGGCCGTGGTTCCCGAGCCCGACCAACTGGCCGCCCAGCTACGTTTCGTGCGCCTCGCTTACACCGAACTCGCCTTCATCGCCCCGGCCTCGGACGCGGAAATGGCGCGGCGCGCGCGGCTGGGCGGCAGCCACTGGAACGGCCTGCCCGTAATCCTCCCGCGCCGCGGACTCGAGCGGCAACGAATCGATGCGTGGCTGGAACGGCACGGCGCCCGCCCTGAAGTCTACGCCGAGGTCGACGGCAACGAGGCCATCCTCGCTCTGGTCGCCCTCGGTTGCGGCGTCGGTGTCGTTCCCGAGTTGGTCCGCAAGGACAGCCCGCTTCGCGGCGGCATCGAGTTGGTCGCGGTCAAGAGCCCGCCTCGCGGCTATCACGTTTCCCTGTGCGCGAAGGTCAGTACGCTGTCGCGCCGCACGGCGGCCGCCCTGTGGGACCTGGCTCCCGGCGCCGCCTCCGTTTAGAACGCGCGCGAGACAAATGATGTAAGGGACCCGGGAGGCGATGAAGATGAACATGAACCTGATTGGCAATCCGCCTGGCAGCGAACCTTTTTCATCCGCGCTCAAGCAGCGGCTTGGGGAAGCGGTGGCGGCGCGAGGTGCGGACTACCGGCCGCGTACCCATCATCTTGAGCAGGACGGCGCGTCTGGCGTGGGGCGGCCGCGCTTCACCAATCGGTTGGCCCTGGAGACCAGCCCCTATCTGCTGCAGCACGCGCACAACCCCGTCAACTGGTTTCCCTGGGGCGACGAGGCATTCGCAGAGGCGGCCCGCCTGAGCCGGCCGGTCTTTCTGTCGATCGGCTACTCCACCTGTCACTGGTGTCACGTGATGGAAGAGGAGTCGTTCGAAGACGAGGAAATCGCCACGTTCCTCAACATGCACTACGTGTCCATCAAGGTGGATCGCGAGGAGCGCCCCGACATCGACGCGGTCTACATGAGCGCGGTCCAGCAGCTCACGGGCTCGGGGGGATGGCCCATGAGCGTGTGGTTGAACGCTGCCCGGGAACCCTTCTTCGGTGGCACCTACTTTCCGCCGCGCGACGGAGCGCGGGGCGTGCGCCACGGGTTCCTGTCACTGCTGGCGGATCTGTCCCAGACCTTTCAGCGCGATCCGGAGCGGGTGGGCAAGGCCGCCGCGGCGCTGGTGGAGGCAGTCCGTCGTGCCATGCAGGGTGGCGCTGGCGCCGGCGCCCACATCGGTCCGGGGACGGTCGCGGGGGCACTGCCCGGCCGCGAAGTCATCGACGGCACCGTGGAGTTTTTCAAGCGATCGTTCGACGCCGTCCACGGCGGCGTGCGGCGCGCCCCCAAGTTTCCTTCCAACGTGCCGGTGCGTCTGCTGCTCCGACATCACCATCGCACAGGTGATGCCGAGGCCCTGAACATCGCCACCGTCACGCTGGAGAAGATGGCGGCGGGCGGCCTTTATGATCAGCTTGCCGGCGGTTTTCACCGCTACTCGACGGACGCGCGCTGGTTGGTCCCGCACTTCGAGAAAATGCTGTACGACAACGCGCTGCTGGTGATCGCCTACGCCGAGGCCTTCCAGGTGACGGGACGGGGTGATTTCGCGCGGGTGGCGCGCGAGACCTGCGACTACGTGCTGCGCGAGATGACCGATGCCGGCGGCGGATTCTTCTCCGCCACCGACGCCGATTCGGAAGGGGAAGAAGGGCGGTTCTTTGTCTGGACGGCGGAGGAGATCCGCCAGCATTTGGGGGAGGGGGACATCACGCGCCGGTTTCTCGAACACTACGATGTCCGCCCCGGTGGCAACTGGGAAGGGAACACCATCTTGAATGTCCCCCGCCCCGACGAGGAAGCCTGGGCGGCTCTGGCCGATGCGCGCGCCAGGTTGCGCGAGGTGCGCGCGCGGCGCGTGCCGCCCGCGCGCGACGACAAGATCCTCACCTCCTGGAACGGCTTGATGATCTCCGCGCTGGCGGTGGCGGGACGACTGCTGGACGAGCCGCGCTACCGGGACGCCGCCGCATGCGCCGCCGCCTTCGCTCTGGAGCATTTGCGGGGGCCTGACGCTGAGCTGCGACGGAGCTTCAAGGACGGCCGGGCGGGCCAGAGTGGATCCAACGATGGTTTCCTGGATGACTACGCCTTCCTGGTGGCGGGATTGATCGATCTGTACGAGGCCACTTTCGACCCCCGGTGGCTGGGGGAGGCGCTGGCTCTGGCACATCAGACGGAGAGGCGTTTCGCCGACGCCGCCGGGGGAGGTTGGTTCATGACCAGCCACGCGCACGAGC
>JBDSME010000045.1:0-3214 GCA_039916065.1 Polyangia bacterium | reverse complement strand
CAGCGACGACACCTCGCCCAGGCTGGCGGCGCGCACGAACACGCCGAAGCGATCATAGACTCGCCTGGCGGCGAGGCCATCGGCCACCTCGAAACAGATCAGAGCACCTGGTTTATCCAGCACCCGGGCGGCCACTTCGTGATCGGGGTGCTCCGCCAGGCCAGGATAGTGGACGCGTTTCACGCCGGGGCACGTTTTCAGGAAGCGGGCCAGACTGGCCGCGGTGGCAGCGCCGCGTTCCACCCGCAGGGCCAGCGTTCGCAAGCCGCGCAGCGCCAGCCACGCACAAAAGGGATCCATCATCCCGCCGAACAGAAGCAGGTAGGGGCGCAACGCCGCGATGGTGCCCCGGTCGCCGACCGCCACCCCCCCTACCAAGTCTCCGTGGCCGCCGATGAACTTGGAGACGCTGTGGACCACCAAGTTCGCCCCTTGCCCCACCGGGCGGGAGAGCGCGGGTGACGAAAAAGTGGCGTCAACCAGCAGCGTCAGGTTGCGCTTGCGGCACAGGGCGGCCAGCGCACCGACGTCCGCCACCCGCAGCAGGGGATTGGAAAGGGTCTCGACCAGCAACACCCTGGTGTCCGGACCGATAGCCCGTTCCACCGCGGCCAGGTCCCAGGTGGGAACAAACCTGGTTCGGATTCCATGACGGGGACCCAGCGTGCTGAGCAGCTCGATGGACCCGCCATACAACCCCTCGGATGCCAGCACCTCTCCACCCGTGGCGGTGGCGAACACGGCCGCTGCGACAGCCGCCATTCCCGAGGCGAACGTCAAGCCCGCTTCAGCTTCGTCCAGGTCGGCCACCGCCGCCGCCAGGCTGTCAGTCGTCGGATTGCCGTGGCGTGAGTAGAGGTACCCGCCTCCAGCGGCAGCCCGGTCCGCAGCCTCCGCGTCCGGATAGACGAAGTTGGCGGTCTGGAACAGAGGAGGCGCGTGGGCCACCTCCCCGACCGGGCCCAGAATGGGACCGGACCGGGAGACCTGCACGGCGCGTGTTCCGAGCCGTGCCCGCGGCGCGCGGGGCGGCTGGGCCACGGGCATCCGTCTTACCGCACCACGCGGCGTTTCTGCTCGCGCCGGCGCCGCTTGCGCGCCTCGCGCATCTTGCGTTTGCGCTTCACCGACGGCTTTTCGTAGTACCGGCGGCGCTTTATCTCCTGAAGGATGCCTTCCTTCGACATCTTCTGCTTCAAAATTTTCATAGCCTTCTCGATCGAGTCACGAACCTCGACTTCGAGCGGGCGGCCCAGCAGTGTCTCCAAGCGATCGTCCTTCCGTAAAACGGGAATGGGAAAAGGGGTCGGTAGTCAACATCGCCATCGGAGCGTCGTCAAGGGCAATCGGTGGCCTCGCGGTCAGCTCAGACAGGGCCCGCCGGCGTGGCCAGGACGGGCAACGGATCGCAGCCGCCCTTTTTGCTGGTGTCTGGGACAGGACAGTCAAAAAGGGCCAGCTCGGCGGCCCCTCAAAAAAGGGAGACAAAAATGTGGTCGGAAATGGCCAAGTTTTGGTGTAGACAATAGTAGAAATCCGAGAACAGGGGTGATCACCATCGGGTCCAATATGTAAGTCAGAAGACAGAGCCGAGCCGAAAAAGCCTAAAATACGGTGGTTTATCACTTGTAAGTCGATCACCTTTCGTATCAGTATCCGCGCCCGTCCACCAGGGCATCCAACGACGGGTTGCGCCGAATCTCGAAACAAGGCCGAAATGCGAGCCACCTCATCATAGTGACGAGGGGCGTTGTCAGGGAACGGAAAAGGAGCCGCGATATGTTCACGGGGGCGAAGGTTTTCACCGCAACTAAGGCCAAGGACCGGGAAGAGCTGGGAGAGGTACTGACCAGGTGGCTGCGGGATAATCCGCGCGCGAAAGTCCTCGACAAGATCGTGACTCAAAGCTCTGACAACGAGTTTCACTGTCTGTCGATCACCATCTTCTACGAACTGGCGGCCGCATAATTTCGAGGCTGGCATTGGCTCGCGCGTGACGCGGGTATACTGCCGGCCATGCGATTCGGGTTCCTGCTCAAAAGAGGTAAGCCCGAAGCACGCGAGCTCGCGGCTGAACTCGCGGAAATCCTGACCCGCCGTGGCTGTACCGTTGCGGCCTCGCCGGAGGATGCCTCGGCCATTCCCGGTGCACGAGTGGTTGACGTGGTGGCGTTTGGTCCATCCATCGATGCGCTGGTCGTGCTGGGCGGAGACGGGACGTTCCTGTTTGGCGCCGGGCTGGTGGCGGACCACGGCGTACCGCTGTTCGGCGTCAATCTGGGAAGTATGGGTTTCATCACCCATTTCGCCCGCAACCAGGCAGGCGCTGCCCTGGAAGCCGCCTCCATGGGTCGTCTCCCCATAGACGAACGCATGCGACTGTCGGTCACGGTCCGGGGGCGTGACGGTGGGGTGATCGAAACCAGGAACGCCGTCAATGATGCGGTGATCAGCCAGCCGTCGATGGCGCGCCTGTTGGACTTCGAGGCCCGCCTGGATGGAGAGATCGTCACCACCTACAAAGGCGACGGTTTGATTGTGTCCACGCCAACGGGGTCGACAGCCTACAACCTGGCCGCGGGCGGACCGATCCTGACCCCGGATCTCGAAGCGATCGTGGTCACGCCCATCTGTCCGCACATGCTCACCAACCGCCCGCTGGTGGTGCGACCAGACAGTCAGTTGGTGGTGACCAACGTTTCGGAGGGCGGGGCACAGTTGACGATCGACGGCCAGTGGGGGCGCGCCCTCGGTCCGCGTGAATCGATCGAGGTGCGGAAGACCAATCGTCCCCTGCGCATCTACCGCGGCGCTGCTTCATTCTTCGAGATCCTGCACGACAAGCTCTCCTGGGGCGAGCGCCGGGGTGCCCCCGTCAAGGCTTCGCCGTAGCGACATGTCGTGTTGTCCCGGGGGCAACCCTCTTTGCGGAACGCCGATGACCGGTCTAGATGTCTTACGATCAAAATGTTGACGAATGAAACACGTTCCGGAACGGCGAAGGAGGCGCCAGAGCGAGCTCTGCGAGCGCGTCCAAGAACAGGGAGGCGCGGCTTCGCCGCGCCGGCGGCGACGTCAGCTCCGTCGGGGAGGGGCCCGCGGGGAGGGGCCGCCCCTTCCCGCGAGCGCCGAAGGCGCGTTTAAGGCGCCTTAGCTGACCAGACCGGAGATGACGCCGTTGTTGAACCCGGCGCCGTCATTGTGACCGAACGAC
>JBDSME010000044.1:0-13671 GCA_039916065.1 Polyangia bacterium | reverse complement strand
TGCGAGTGTTGGCGCGAATCAAGTCGAATTGCATCATGTCCTCCGGGTGGCGATCTCGCCCCGTGCCAAGTCGTGCGCAAAAGGGGCGGACGTTCAAAGACGGGATACGGCCCATCTTTCGTGTGCTAGCGGAGCTTACATGATTGCGCGCGTCGACTACCTTACAGGCCGACGACCGACCCGTATTGGCGCGCGGGGCTGACGGGGGTTCCGGGGCCGGGCGATTCCAGCTCGTCTCAGGGAGATTCCGTCAGAAACGCGTGGGTCTCGGTCACGGCGCGGATTGTGCCCCGCAGATTCAGCTCGCCGCCGATAGTGGCGCGTTTCACGATGTATGTCGCGTCCTGCTACCGTTGGGTTTATGGGGATAGTCAGGGCACCACTGGTGTCAACCGCAAGGCCCCCTTCCGTTTCCTGGAAGCTGCCGACGGCGTCGAAGTGCCCAAAGGCAAAGCCCGGAGGATCCACGATCCGATGACAGACGAGGCACCCGGGCCTGCTGGTTGTCATCTCCAGGAACTGTCTCACTGTGGTGTCGGCGGCAACCGGAGGCTGTGGGGGAAGGCCCGGCGGCGGTGGCGGTACTGGCTGGCACAGCAACCGCTCCCTCACGTCCACGCCACGCCGGCTGGGCTCACTGCGGGTTGGACTGTCGTGGGTCGCCACCACCGGTGGCTGGGTCAGCAGCCCCGCGGACTGAGAAGGATCCAGCGGCACCTTGGTCGGCTCCGTTCCCATTGGGGTGGGCAGGCCGGGGTACCACGGAGCGGTCGCGGTGGTCACGAACGCGGTGGGTTCCGTCAGCAAGGTGGAAAGAGCCCACCCACGGGGCGCCAGGTGACGTCCTCCGTGAAGAGAAGGGTGTGCTCGACCAGAGCGTCATCCCGAGAGCGACGCTGTCCACTTGATTCCTTCATCGAGTCCAGTTGACGCGTCGGAGTCATACCCCTTTGTCGTCTCTTGGGAAACCTCGGACGTGCTTGAGCTATTCTGTGACAATGCCGTTGGCTCATCGCCGATTTGCGAGACCAAGCAGCGGGATGGTGGGGCGGCGTGGCAGACTGACGATCCTCGGAGTCCTATCACTGCTGGCTGGCTCACCTCCGCTGGGATGTGGAGCCCCCGCAACCAGCAATCGCGGGGGCGCGGGTGGCAGTGGCGGGGGAGTTGGTGGCAGTGCGGTTGCTGGTGAGTCGGAGGGGAGGGGTGCCATGAGCGGCGCCACGGCTGGTAGCGGCGGCGCGGGCGGCGCCGGCACCACGGCTGCGGGAGGCCGTTCGACGTTATCGATCTACTGGATCGACGTGGAAGGCGGTGGCGCGACGCTGCTGGTGGCGCCTTCGGGTCAGACACTTCTCATCGACGCCGGGTTCTCCGGCAGCAATGGGCGCGACCTCGACAGAGTGCTCGCTGCCGTCCACAACCAAGCCAAGGCGACCCGTCTCGACTACGTCATCACCACGCACTACCACATTGACCATGTCGGCGGAGTCATCTCGTTGGTGGGGAAGATCCCGGTAGGCCAGTTCTGGGACCACGGAGAGACCGTCGAAAGCGCGGCGTTGTACACGAACTACGTCAACGCGATCGCCGGCCAGACACGCCACATCACGAAACCCGGTGAAAAGATTACCCTCGGCGAGGTCGAGATCACGGTTGTCACCGCCGCGGGCATGATCATCGCTCCGCCCCTATCGACAGCGATCGCCAATCCGCATTGCAGCGGTGCCGCCATGATGCCGGAGCGACCGACGGACGAAAACCCACAGAGCGTTGGGGTCGTCGTACGCTTCGGAAGCTTCGACTTTTCCGACCTCGGCGATCTGACCTGGCAGGTGGAGGACCGCCTTGTATGTCCGACGAACCGCATTGGCTTGATCGATCTTTTTCAGGTTAACCACCACGGATTGAACCTCTCAAGTTCCCCTCAGCTCGTGCACGGGCTGGCGCCGCTGGTCGCCGTAATGAACAACGGCGCAATGAAGGGCGGATCGCCGGATGCATTTGAGTCGGTCACCAGCTCGCCGGGGCTCCAGGCCCTTTATCAAATGCATCTCGCGATCGCGAACGACGCCGCCCACAATTCCGACGACGCGTTGATTGCCAACCTGCCCACGTCTCCAGACGGCGCCTTTCTCAAGGCCGAGGTGGCCCGCGACGGAACGTTCACCATGACCAACAGTCGCAACAACCAATCGCGAATGTTCAAAGCACGGTGACAAGAGTCGTCTCGATCGCCGCGTGACGACAAGAGATCTCCCTCAATCCCAGCCAGCAACGTGGCGGAATGGCCGCAGGGGCTCATGCTATTCTCACAGCGATGCGAGAAGGACAGGAGAGTCAAACGGCCGTGATGGTCTGTACCGCACGCGCACTCGCCGACCGACTGCGCATCTTTCCGGGATTTTCAGATCCGACGGCATTGGCGCTGCTTCCAGCCGAGGCTCGGCAGCAGGTGGAGCGCATAGCGGCCCGGTCAGCGGAGGGGGCAGCGACGGAGGAAAATGCGGCGGCAGCGCCGGAGCCGGATCTTTTCATAATGGGTCGGACGGTGATGATGATCGTTCGTACCCTGTACATCGATGCCGTGTTGCGCAGCAGACCGCCCGCGCAGCTGGTCACCCTGGGCGCCGGCCTGGATGGCCGCGCGTGGCGAATGCCCGAGCTCCGCGAATCGATCGTGTTCGAGGTCGACCATCCGGAATCACAACGCAAGAAGCGCGAGCGGGCTGCGGCACTACCGAAGAGTTCTCGCGAGATCCGCTTCGTGCCTGTCGATTTCTCGCGAGACGATCTCGGCATGGCTCTCGATGGCGCCGGTCACGACCCGACCATGGCGACCACTTGGCTGTGGGAAGGCGTTGTCATGTACCTCACCCGTGAGGAAATTGACGCCACGATGGCCGTCGTTCAACGCCGGTCGCCACCTGAAAGTCGCCTGGTGATTGCCTACGTCTCTTCCGGACCGCTGCTCGCGACGGTCAGCCAGGTGGTGCGCCAGGTGGGTGAACCGGTGCATTCCGTCTTCACGGCGGACGAGATGGCGACTTTGTTGGCTCAGTTCGGATTTGCCGTAGTCGACGACCGGACAGTGCCCGAGATCGCGGCGACCCTCGCGCCGCCCTTGGCGGCGGGAACACAGATGGTTCGACACGCTCGGATGGTCACGGCAGTCCGTCGTGCCGAGCTGTAATTGAGGATTCGCGCGGGCTGGGCCCAGCGTGTCGCGGTCAGCAAGAAAGCCGCTTACAGCGCTTCAATGGCGAGTCAACGGGGGCCCGGGCTCACTCGTCGGCGAGCACAAAATCGTCGACCGTCACCTGTGCGCTACCCGCCGAAACGCTGACCGTGCAATTGCTTCCGCTGATCATGATGGGAGCGGATTTGACGTTCGCGTACGCGGTTGCGGTCGGTATGGGCGTCGTCGAATCGGCGCCACCACAGCCCTTCGCCATGAGTTGCCCACCGGCACCGCTCGCCTTCGCCCACACGGACAGGGTGTACGTGCCGGGCGGAATGGCGGTGAGCTGTTGTTGAAGGGTGCCGTTCGCGCTGAGCTGCCACGTCCATCGCCCGGAGTGAGTTCCTCCTTCGAGGTTCCGTCCGCCGTTCCCCTTCCACCCGGTGGGTACTCCCACGGAGACGCGATCCGCTTCAAACGACGGATTGAGAACATAGTTGTTACCGTGCGCCACCGCCCACGTTCCTGCCTTCGCATTGATCGACCATTTGCTCAACGAATGGAAATGCGCCGTTTTCCCATCGAACGACAGTGGCATCCACTGGTTGTAGCCGATCCCGTTACTCGCAAAATCAGCCCAGCGATCCCCAGCGAAGATTATCGTCGTCGCGTCCGTACCCTTCACGGTGACGAAGAAACCGGTCTGGGTGACGTGGCTGTAGTCCAGCTGCGTCCCGTCAAGAACGAATTCGGCGGACCATGGTCCTTTGATGCTCGACGATGAAACGCAGTAGGTCGTTGAGGTGTTCCAGCCGTGCAGATCCGAAGAACAGTAGTAATACGTTCCTTGGTACTTGAACATGCAATTGCCCTCGCGCCCACCGCCGGAGTACACGGGGATTGCCTGTTCGGCCGCCAAGAAATCAGAAGTGCGCAGCGGTGAGAGATAACGATTTGAACGCCCGCTGCTGCTGGAGGCGACGACATAAGCGGCTCCGTCGTCGTCCTGGAACATCGTTTGATCACCCGATTTTCCGGTGGCGACCCCGGGCATGGTCATCTGAACATTGTTGTAGACGAACGGCCCGCCAGGGACGTCGGCCGTCCCGAAATAGAGGCCACCGCCCCCTTGCGCCACCAGGACGTACTTCTTGGTCGCCGCGTGATAGACGACGCCCAGGCGGCCGAACCAGCCTCCCGCGTTCGCCATCATGGAAACCGACTCCGGCTTCCAGTTGATGAGATCCGTGGATGAGTACGTGGTCACTCCCGCGGCAATCGGGGTCTGAGTTCCCGTGGCGTAGGTCGCCGCGTTTCCGTACCTGTAGCCGTACCAGTAGTACGTATCGCCGACGCGCAGCACGCCACCACCCTGCGAATAGATGTTTTGGCCGGTGGTGTCCTTCCAGAAGGTGTCGTTTACGATGACCGTCCCACCACCGCTGACTGGTGGCACACCACCCGTCGCGTTGCCACCACCTTGCGGGGCGCCGCCTTGCGGGACGCTTCCGCCGCGGCCGCCAGACCCGTCGGGGAGAGCGGCCCCACCCGTGGAGCTTCCTCCCGTCGTCACCTCACCGCCGGTGCCGCCGACCTCCGGGGTGCGACCCCCGCTTCCAGCATGGCTTCCACCGCTTCCATCGACGGTGGTGCCTCCACTGCCGACCTTGCCGCCCGTGCTCGTCACCGGGGGGCCCCCATCGCCTCCACTGGCGCAGCCAGCAGCGAGCAGGACCGCGAGGAGAGTGGCGGGAGCACAACCAACCAGCGACACGGAGAGGCGCGTACTACCGCGCCGGAAAACGCCCGGGGACGGTGACATTGCGATTCTCATAGACTGTTCATGTGACGGCGGCTGAGGCCCTTCGCGCCGAGGCACTATCGTGCGGTCCCGGGAGCACCGTCTGTTTAAGCTGCTGGGCTCGGCGCGTCATCGCCTGGTATAGGGTCAGGTAAGGCGGCCTCCTCCCCGGCTCGATGATGAGCCCCGTTTCCAGAGGCACCGGCGCGGGCGGCTCGGGGGCGCGGGAAACGCCACCCTCGAAGCGCGCGAAATAGTTCGTGGCCGATGTCGAGAGCCGCCGTTCGGCTGCGACCCAGTGGTGAAAGGGCGCCGATGCGCGGGGCCCCCAACCTCTACAGGAGAGAGCCATGAGCAACAGCGATGTGATGCAGTCCCCCCAACCCCAACTTGACCTCGCCAGCAGGACCGGCAGCGCGACTCCCCAGCCGCGGCGCCTCCGCAGTGTCGGCGCGGTGGCCGTCGGTTTGGTGGGGATCTTCGCAGTCACCACCGCCGTCGATGCGGTGATGCACGCGACCGGCGTGTTTCCCCCTATCGGGGCAGCCCCGATGTCCGATGCGCTGTTCCTGCTGGCGTTCGCGTACCGGTTCGTCATCGACATCGCAGGAAGCTGGCTGGCCGCCCGCCTGGCACCGGTCCGTCCCATGCGGCACGCCCTGGTGCTGGGTGCGATCGGCCTCGTGCTCAGCATCGCCGGCGCGGTGGCGATGTGGGACGCCAGCCGCGCCTGGTACCCGATCGCCCTGGCGGTCAGCGCGCTCCCGTCTGCCTGGCTGGGCGGCCGTCTCGTGCAGAGAGCCCATCTCGGTCACGAGAGCCGAGGCCAAAAACTTCGCGGATGACTTTGCGCGTGGCGGCCAAAAATTCAGAGGCGGGAGTGCGACCACATGGCGATGCGCCGGAGGATCACGCGACGATGTTACGGGAGCACCGTCACGACAGGCCGCGCGCGCGGCGCGTTCGCTCAAGTTCTCGTTCAGCGACGCCAGGCGTGACGTGGTCGGCCAGCGCTTCCAGCGCCGGCAACGCCGCGGCCAGCGCGCGTTGATGACGGGGCGCCAGCTTGCTCAGACGGCAAGTCATGACGTCGGTGCGATCGCACCGGATGGCATCAATCTGTCGCCGTCCCTTGGACGTAATGGTTATCAGGGAAGAGCGCGCGCTGATCGGGTCGCTCCGCCGCCTCAACATACCTGCCTCTTGTAGCGATGCGACCACCCGGCTCATCGTCGGTGGCGCCACCTGCTCACGGCCCGCGAGGTCACCGAGCCGCAGCGGGCCATAGACATCAACCTTGTAGAGCGCCGACAGCTGCACACCGGTGAGTTTGCCCGGCACGTCCTTCCTTTGGGCACGCGTTATGAGAGCGAAGGCGATTCGCAGCTTCGCCGCCAGCGCGACAAGACGAAGGGACGGTGCCGGCTCAGCGGCGGTATCCTGCATCTTCAATTCAGGTCGTCTCCAGAACCGGATCAGGGGCTACCACGGCACCCCGCCGTGTCCTGCGTTCGTTGAACCCGTCCACCATGACGAATAGCGCAGGTGTCAGAAATATCCCCAGGGAGGTGGCAGCCAACATCCCGAACACCACCACCACGCCCAGCATGCGCCGTGATATGCCCCCCGCGCCACCAGCGATCAGCAGGGGTACACACCCGAGGATGAACGCGAATGCCGTCATCAGGATGGGACGCAAGCGCAACTTCGCCGCGGCAAGCGCCGCCTGCATCGCCGTGACGCCCGACTGCTTGCCCCGCTCGCGCTCGGCCTTCGCGAACTCAACGATCAGGATTGCGTTCTTCGCCGATAGGCCGATCAGCATGATCAACCCAATCTGGCCATAGACGTTCAGCTCCATCTTCGCGACCGCCAGCCCCAGGAACGCCCCCATCACCGCGATTGGCGTTCCCAGCAGAACGGTGAAGGGCAGCGACCAGCTCTCGTATTGCGCCGCCAGGATCAGGAACACCACCACGATGGCCAACAGGAAAGTGGGCACGGGCGAGGGAGCGACCTTCTGCTGATAAGAGAGCGCGTTCCAGCCGTAGCCATAGCCGCTGGGCAGCGTGTCGCGCGCGACCTCCTCCAGCGCTTCCATCGCATCCCCCGAGCTGTAGCCCGCGGCTGCGGCGCCGGTGAGCTCCACCGAACGAAACAGATTGAAGCGGTTGGTGAACTCCGGCCCATTGGTACTCACGGGCTTCACCAGCGTGGACAGGGGCAGCGAACGCCCCAGTTTGTTGCGCACATACATTCGCCCCATCACGCTGGCATCCGTGCGAAACGCCGGCTCCGCGGCGAGGTAGACGCGCCACTGGCGGCCGAAACGGCTGAAGTCGTTGACGTACGAACTGCCCATGAAGGCCTGCAAGGTCCCATAGAGCTCGCCGATGTCGACCCCCTGTTTCAGCGCCTTCTCCCTGTCCACCTGCACGTAGATCTGCGGCACGCGCGTGCTGAACGTCGAATTGATCTTTTCGATCTCCGCCCGTTTGCCGGCGGCCTGCACAAACCGCTCCACCTCTGTTTGCAGCTCCTGCACAGTGCCGCCACGGCGATCCTGAAGCATCAAGCTGAATCCGGCGGAGGTGCCGATCCCGGGGATGGCGGGCGGTGTGAACGCGAACGCCCGCGCCTGCGGAAGGGCCGCCAGCCGTCCGTTCAGCTTCTTCAAGATCGCCGCTAGCGCCGTCGCATCGGTCGTGCGCTGGTCCCAGGGCTTGAGAGTCACGAAGAAGAATCCGTTGTAGGACGCCGACACGCGGCTGACCAGACTGAAACCGGCGATGGTGCTGTAGCTCTCGATGCCTTCGGTGCTGGCCAGGATCGCCTCCACCTTCTTGCACACGGCATCCGTGCGCTGCAGCGACGCGGCGTCGGGAAGCTGCACGTTCACGTACATGTAGCCCAGGTCTTCCTCCGGTACGAAGCCAGTGGGCAACCGCCGGCCGCTGAGAAGCGCCACCAACGTGAAACCCGCCAGCAGGGCCACGACCACCAATCCGCGGCGCGCCAGCAACCGCGACACCCGCAGGTAGTTGGACCTGGCCCCCTCGAACGCTCGGTTGAAGGCACCGAACGGCCGCGCAAGCAGCCCACCACTCTGGCGGGGCTTGAGCAAGAGCGAGCACAGGGCCGGGCTGAGCGTCAGGGCGTTGAAGGCCGAGATCAGCACCGAGATGGCGATGGTCAGTGCGAACTGCTGGTACAGGCGCCCCGTGACTCCGCCCACAAACGCCACTGGAATGAACACGGCGGCCAGGATGAGCGCGATCGCCACCACCGGCCCGGTCACCTCCTTCATGGCGCGGACCGTGGCATCACGCGCCGACATCCCCTCCTCGATGTGATGTTCCACCGCCTCCACCACCACGATGGCGTCATCGACCACCAACCCGATGGCCAGCACCAGCCCGAAAAGCGAGAGCGTGTTGATCGAGAAGCCCAGCAGGGGAAACAGCGCGAACGTCCCGATCAACGAGACCGGCACCGTCAGCAACGGGATCAGTGTGGCCCGCCAGTTCTGCAGGAACACGAACACCACCAGCAGCACCAGCAAGATCGCCTCCAGCAGCGTCTCGGTGATTTCATGGATGCCCTGCTGAACCGCCAGCGTGGTGTCCAGAGAGATCGTGTAGGCGACGTCGTCTGGAAAGCGCGTGCTCAATTCCGCCAGTGCCTCGTTGACCCGCCGCTTTACGTCCAGCGCGTTCGACCCCGGCGCCTGGTAAACGGCCATCAGCGACGCGGGGGACCCCTTGTAGCGAGCGATCTGCTTGTAGGTCTGAGCCCCCAGCTCGATGCGCGAGACGTCCGCCAGTCGCACCAGCGAGCCGTCGGGGTTCTCGCGCACCACGACCTGCGCAAACTCTTCAGGGGTGGTCAGGCGCCCCTCGGCGCGGACGTTGTATGTGAACTCCTGCCCGGGCGGCGCGGGCTCGGCACCAATCTGGCCCGCCGGGTTGACCGTGCTCTGCTTCTGAACGGCGTTCGACAGGTCGCCAACCGTCAGGCCGAGCCGGGCGAGCTTGTCCGGATCGACCCAGATGCGCATCGCGTAGTCGGCGGCGCCGAAGGTGTTGACCAGCCCGACGCCGGGAACGCGCAGCAGCGCATCGCGCAGGTTGATGGTGGCATAGTTGCCCAGGAAGGTCGCGTCGCGTGAATTGCCGGGGGAATGCAGCGCCACCAGCAGCGTCGGGGTGGTGGTGGCCTTCCGCACGTTGACGCCCGAGACCTTCACGTCGTTGGGCAACTGGGCGTTCGCCTGCGCGATCCGGTTGTTCACCAGAACGTTGTCGATATTGACGTCGCTGCCAACCGCGAACGTGACACGCAGATCCATCGTGCCGTCGTTCGCGTTGATCGACCTCATGTACAGCATGTCGTCGACGCCATTGATCTGCTGTTCCAGCGGCGTCGCGACCGACTGCTCGACGGTGACTGCGTCGGCGCCGGTGTACGTCGCGTTCACTTGAATTTCCGGTGGAACGATGTCCGGAAAGCGTGCCACGGGCAGGCCGCGCATGGCGATCAGCCCCAGCATCACTGTCACGATTGACAGCACGATGGCGACGATGGGACGCCGAACGAAAAACGCACCCACGTCAGCGGGCCTTCGCCACGCCGCCTACCGCAGGGTCGGGAGGCATCGGCTTCGCAACGACCACGACCCCGTTTCGCACCTTCTGCAAGCCCTCGACGATCACGCGCTCACCCGGCTTCAGCCCGGCATTGATGATCCAGCGGCTGCCGACTCGCTCGCCCGTGACAACCGCCCGCGTCTGGGCGCGATTGTCGGGCCCGACCACCACCACCTGGGCGGCGCCCTGAAGCTCGGCCACCGCGCGCTGCGGGACGCAGACGACCCCCTTCCTGACCTCCCGCACGTCGCGCAGCTTGGCATACATGCCGGGACGGAGCAGGCCGTCCGGGTTGGGGAACGATGCCAGCACCGTCAAGGTTCCCGTCGAGGGATCGACCTGCCGGTCCGCGAAGCTGATCCTGCCTCGATGGGGATAGGTGGAGCCGTCCGCGAGCACCAGCTCCAACGCGGCTGCGGCCGCCGGCCCATTGCCGTCCCCCTGAAAACGCTTGGGGTTCGACAGGTACCACTGTTCGCTGATGGCATAGCTGACGCGCACGGGGTCGACCTGGGAGATAGTCGTCAGCAACGTGGACTCACCCTGGCCCACCAGAGACCCGACCCGATGGTTCGCAATTCCCGCCAGGCCCGAAATGGGGGCCGTGATGCGCGTATAGGACAGGTTCGCGCTGGCGGTCTCCCTGTTGCCGGTCGCCGCCTGAACGTTGGCGTCGGCGATCTGGCGCGCGGCGCGTGCGTTGTCGAGATCCTGTTGACTGACCACGCCGGACCCGATCAGCGGTTCCAGCCGCTTCACGTCGGCCTCTGCCTTGGCCAGAGCGGCGCTTGCCGCCCCGACGTCGCCCATCGCCTTCTTGGCGGCCGCGGCGGTCAGCGACGGGTCGATGGTGAACAGGAGATCCCCCTTCTTGACGAAGGTGCCTTCGCGGTAGGCCTGCGAGGTGATCATCCCGGCGGCGCGCGCCCGGACTTCGGCGTTCAGGGAGCCGTCGATGGTGCCGACCGACTCCGCATACAGCGGTACATCTTCAGGCTGAACCGTTTGAACCAGCACTTCGGGGGGCGGGGGCGGGGGCGCAGCGGCGCCCCCGCGGCGATCGCACCCGCTCAGCGCCGCGAGAAATGCCAGAAGAACATAGACGACCCGATGCACACGCATATCTGTAGCATAGCTAACGGTTGACCCGCCAACGCCGCCATCCCCGCCCCGACTGGTCAGGTGGCAGGGCCGTTGCGGTGCGCCTTCAGTGCATCCGGCTCAGGTGCACGTCGAGCTCGCTGCCCAGCGCGCGCACGATGCTCGCGATCTCGGTCCCCGACAGCCCGGCGTCTTCGGCCAGACGCTGTTTGATGGAATCCACCACCTGCGCGCGGGCGCTGGCGAGCCACCTGGCGATCGTGGCGCGGTGGACGCTGTACGTCGCGGCGAGATGATCCAGGGTCAAGCCATCGGCGAAGTGGAACCGCAACAGGTTGCGCTCGCGTGACGACAGCCCCGCGACCGCTCCGTTCAGGGCCTGATGGAACTGGTCTCGGAATCGTGCCCGCAAGAGCGCGACGTCAGGATCCACGTTTTCGGCCACGATGTGGGTCAGGTCGTCGTCACCGTGACCGCCCCCGAATGCTTGTGCTCGGCGCATGTCGATGGCGACCCGAACAGCCACCGCTCGAATCCAGCCCCCGAGCGGGCCCAGCCCCGAGTACTCGCTGATCTTGCCACCACCGCCCGTTGCTCCGGGAAGTCCGACGAACAGCTTTTGGCGGACGACCTGTGCGACCTCCGCAGCAAAGTCGCTGCTCGTGTCGATACGCGCAATGAAATCCGGGATTCTCCTGAACGACGCCGATTCGATGAGCTCCAGGGCGGTGTCGTCGCCCAGTGCGCACGCCGTGGCCAGGTAGAGATCCGCGGGATGGTTCGGGTTGCCCGTCAGTGAACCGGCGGCAACCCGGCGCTCGATCTCGGCGCCGACCGTAGCCCGCGACAGAGACACCGTCGGAAAGGTACGGCGTCCCTCCGCGTGGACCAGGTCAACGACGGCCGTTACGTCGAAGTCGGTGAGCGGCCCTCCCCCTGTACGCGCCACTGGAGGTATAATAACAGAGTGTTCTGGCAGCGCTGCGCGGAATCAGGTCGCCCCCCAGCGATGACGACTTGATTGACGACTTGATGACTACATGTCCTTCGGAGGAGTCGCTTCTGGCATTGACGCGCGGCGAGCTAGCTGCGTCTGCTCTCGCTGAACTGGACGTCCACATCGATGAATGTCCGAGCTGTCGTCAGACGGTAGTCGTCTTGCTTGGCGGTGGGATGCGCACCAAACCGGATAAGCCACGGTTGCCGGTGCGCTGGGCCGAACCAATACCGATGCCGCCGCGATTGCCTGTCGGCGCACGTGTGGCGCGGCGGTACCGCGTGTTGCGCATGCTTGGCCGTGGCGGGATGGGCGAAGTGTACGAAGTTGAAGACGAGCTTCTACACGAGTGCGTCGCCCTGAAGGTGCTTTCCGCCGAACTCCAGGCGGACGATCGCGCGAACCGCCGTTTGAAACGCGAACTTGGGCTGGCGCGGAGAATCACCCACCCAAATGTCTGCCGCATGTTCGACCTGGGGGAGGACGGCGGTGTTCTGTTTGTGACCATGGAGCTCCTGCGGGGCGAAACCCTGGCGAAGCGATTGCGAAGATCACCCCCCATTCCGCAGGCGGAGCAGTGGCGCATAGCGGCGGAGATCTGCGCCGGGCTTGCGGCAGCGCACGACGCGGGCGTTATCCACCGCGACCTGAAGAGTGAGAATGTGTTCCTTCACCGTCGGTCGCTGGACGCATCGGAACCAGACAATGTCCCACCAACTCCGACGCAGGGCGAGCAGCTCGGTACCCAGCACGGACCGGACGGACCAGAAGGACACGCCGTGGTCATGGATTTCGGCCTCGCGCGGTCCGCAGGGCGGCTGCCGCTGGGGGGCGACGACAGTACGACCTTGCGCGGCACCGTCATTGGCACCTTGACCCACGCGGCACCAGAACAGTTACTTGGCCGTCCGGTCACGCTGGCGGCAGACATCTATGCGCTGGGGATCGTACTTTTCGAGCTGGTGAGCGGCGGCGCGGTTCCGTTTCCGGCGCGCACGGCGGCCGAAGCCATTCACCTGCGTCTTCGCGAGCCTGCGCCCTCACCGCGCACCGTCCAGCCCGCCGTCCACCCAGTTTGGGAGCGCGCCATCTTGCGGTGTCTCGAGCGAGAACCGACGAGTAGATTTCTCGACGTACGAGAGGTCGTTGATGCATTGCGGCCGAACGGCTGAAGTGAAGGTCCGATTGGAGGACAATTTTCAAGCACGCGGTAATGACGCATGCTAAAATTTTCGATGCAGTTATCCAATCTATGGCCGCGCACATGACGGGCGCAGCCCTGGTGGAGCCGGGCGACTGCCTGCTGGGCAAGTTCCGCGTGGCTCGGGTGATCGGCAAGGGCGCGACCAGCATCGTGGTGGCTGCTCGCCACGAGCAACTCCGGACGGAGGTCGCGCTCAAAATCCTGTCGGGCAATGACAATCTCGCGGGCGCTTCCCGCTCGAGATTCTTGCGCGAGGCGCGTTCGGTGGCTTCACTGAGGAGCGAGCACATAGCACGCGTGACCGACGTGGACGTCGATGAGCTCGGCAGGCAATTCCTGGTCATGGAACTGCTGGACGGCCGCGATCTTGCCGCGGTTATTCGGGACGAAGGTCCGCTTTCGATCGAGCGGGCGGTGGGGTTCGTCGTGCACGCCTGCGCTGGAGTGGCGCATGCGCATACTGCCGGGATTTTGCATCGTGACCTCAAGCCGGCCAATTTGTTCCTCACCCGCGGCGCGGAGGGCGAGCCGCTGGTCAAGATCCTCGATTTTGGGCTGGCGACAATTCTAGATCCCGGATTGCGCGGGTTAGGTGCTCTCACTGTCGAGGGTGCGTTGACGGGAACGCCGGGCTACATGTCGCCGGAACAGCTCCGCGCGCCAGAAACCGCCGATTCGCGCGCCGACGTGTGGTCGCTCGGCGTGATCCTGTTCGAGTTGCTAACGGCAAGCCGCCCGTTT
>JBDSME010000043.1:0-12839 GCA_039916065.1 Polyangia bacterium | reverse complement strand
ATGCTCACGCCCATTTGGAGGACTCGAAGACGCCCTCCAGTAATTTGTCCACTTCGGCGGCCACGCCGCGCGCCGTCTCGGTGCCCAGCACCTGCAGGGCGGAGCGGATCTCTTGCAAGTTGCGCAGCTGCGAAAAAAGCTGAACGTCCGACAAGACCTGCCCTCCCAGCAAGATGCCGCGGATCACCTGCAGTTCGGCAAGGATGCCGTCCAGATCCGCCGCCGAAACCCCGGTGCGGCGATCCTCCGGGTGATCGCGGTGGTGGCTCTCCAGCACCGGTCCCACGATGTCATCCAGGATCGGGATCTGGTCGGGGCTGTTCCAGACATGTCGCAAGATGAAGAAGTCCCCTGCGTTCACGGTGGGCCGACCGTCGATGAGGGCGCTGGCGGTGAACAGCTTCAGCAGCTTCACTACGCGGCGATCGGACAGGGAGATCCCCTCGGACCGAATCTGGAAGATGAATCCCTTGTAGCGGGCCATCCAGTCCTGCGGAAACACCATGAACTGGCCCATGCGAACCTGCAGCTTGCGGATGTCAGCCAGCGTCACCAGCGGTCTGGTGGTCTCGTCAGCGCCCGTCCACTCGGCGATCTCGCCGCGGATGCCGCGCTCCACCAACCCCTGAAAATGAAAGCTGTCGAGGTTTTCGGACATGGCCCGCACCAGAAAGCGATCGAAGATGGCCTCCAGGGCGTCGTCGTTGGGGACCTCGTTGGTGGCGGCAAAAAGAGAGCAGAGCGGAACTTTCAGCGACTGGCTGCCCGTGAAAAAACGACGTTCATTGAGGATGCTGAGCAGCGCGTTCAGGATGGCGGAGTTGGACTTGAAAATCTCGTCGAGAAAGACGATCTCCGAATCCGGCAGCATGGCGGCGGTGCGGCGGACGAACGTCCCCTCGCGGAACGCCTTGATGTCCACCGGACCGAACAGCTCGTTGGGCTCGGAAAAGCGCGTGAGGAGGTACTCGAAATAGCGGGCGTCCACCAGCCGGGCCAGATGCCGCACCAGCGCTGACTTGGCCGTCCCGGGCGGGCCCACCACCAGCATGTGCTCACCGGCCAGCAGGGTCACCAGCAACAGCCGCACCAGCTGGGACTTGTCGAGGAAACGGTCGTCCAAAGCGCGGCCAACGTCGCGCAACCGCTGTCCCAGGGTGAGCACGTCCGCGTCGATTGGCCCCAGGCGGCCTCTGGAAACGCTATCGCTGGCGGTCATCCTCGTTGGCGAGCCTTATACCGCATCGCCGGCCGCGCGGGTGCCGCGCCGCCCCCGCCCCTACCCTGCCCCAAGGACGGACGAACGGACGGACGGACGGACGGACCACGCGGTGGCGGCGGTCACGGTGACGATAGACCCGAATCTGCGTGACGCGACATCGCCGCACATCGAACGCGGGCGTAAGATGTGGGCGGATGCAGCGCCGCCCGCCGGAATCCATCGCGTCCCTGGGTGAGTTGACCCTGGAGGACCTACAGCAACGCTTTCCGAAGGAATGGAGCATTGTTGGTGAGGCCCTGGTGGCTGCCGCCCAGACCAAGCGCCCCGAAGCCCTGGCGGCGTTCATGCAGCGGTTCCACGAGGCGGCGCAGCCCTGGCAAGCGCGGGCTGCGGCGCGACGGCCCCGGCCCGCCGACCTGAAAAGCGCCCTGCCCCCCATCGCCAAGGCTCACATGGCACGGCTGGCGGCCGAACAGCTGCTGCGGGCGGCGGCGGCCCGCGTGGCGACCGGCCGACGCGACGATCAGCCCCTGCGCTTTGGCCGCTTGAGCGGCTGGATGATCCAGCGTTTGCTGTTCGAACGGGACCTCGTGCGCAAGGCGCCGTCGATGGGCACCTTCCGCTGGCTGTGGCCGCTCATCCCCCAGCGGCGCATGCTGATGCCACTGGTGAACCCGCGGGGCATCTATTGCTTCTACTCCCGCGAACTGGTGCTGGCGCTGGCCGACCTGATCGGTGATCGCACCTGCCTGGAGATCGCCGCCGGCGACGGGACCCTCTCTCGGTTCCTGAACACGGCCGGCACCGTGGTACAGGCGACCGACAATCGAAGCTGGTCACATGCGATCGCGTACCCCGACGACGTGGAATCCGCGAATGCCACGTCGTCGCTGGCCCGGCACCAACCGGCGGTGGTGCTGTGTAGCTTCCCGCCGCCCAAGAATGATTTCGAGCGTGACGTCTTCCGCTCTCCCAGCGTCGAGCTTTACGTGGTGATCACCACGCGACACAGGTTCGCAGCGGGCGACTGGGACGCGTATACGCGGCAGACCCAGTTCGACCTCACCGAAGACCACGCCTTGGCCAGGCTGGTGTTGCCGCCCGAGATTGATCCGACCGTACTGATTTTTCGGCGCCGCTGACCACGACGCTCAAACACGGAGATCGCCTTCGCTCTGGCGGGCTCTCTTCGGCGACCCTCGAATCAAAGAGGCGATGCCCAGACCGCATTGCCGGCCGCGCGGGGCCGCGCCGCCTCCGCCGCCCGGCGCACCAGCTCGGTCGCCGCGGGCACCCGACGGCTCGACTTGACCTGGTGGCGGTCGAACAACCGGTCGAGGTAACGCGAGAATCCCTGGCCGGTATCCGACTGTGGCGAGACGTCTGCCGGCCAGACCAGCGCGGGGGCCAGCGCGTGCGCCACCGCCAGCAAGACGGCCAGCTCGCGGCCCGGCCCCCCGGCGCGGGGGGCCGAGGTGGTGGTCGCGGCAACGGCGTTGAACAGATGGTCCAACCAGGCCAGGTGGGCCAGGAAGCCCAGCGCAAAAGCCGCCGCCTCGCCCGACGCTGGCACGGAGCCCCCCGTGTCTTGCAGGGAAAGGTAGCGATACAACGCCTCGCTGAGGGCGTCGCCCGCCTGCCCCACGCCCTGTTCGACCAGGCGCCCGGCCACCAGCCGACAGATCACCGGAAACTTCAAGATGGCCAGCACGCGCCCCCAGGACCAGGGAGGATCGAGGCGCAAGGGATCAAGGGCTTCGCCGAGCGGGCTGGCCTCGGTGAGCGCCGCGAACGCCTCGCGCGCGGCCGCCTGGACCCCGATGTCGCGCAACCAGGTGCGGCGGACGGTTTCCACGCTGACATTACGTAGGCGCGGCAGGGCCAGCATGCGCGAGGGAGGCCGGCGCCCCAGGAAGGTGCGGCGCCCCAGCCAGAACCGCACGGTGTGATCGACGCGCGCCACCTCCGGCAAACGTGCCAGCAAGGAATGGCGCGCCAGGGTCTGGGCCAGGGTGGTGGGCGCGCCCAGCCGCGCCAGCTCCGCCGCAGCGGCGGCCACGCGATCGATGCGCGCGGGCGCGCCGGGACCAGAACCGATGCGCGGGTGGGACAACACCAGCAGGTTGTGAACCGCGGCGCCCAATCTCCAGGACTGCTCGTCCAGGTCCAGCGGTGGTGGCGCGGCGACGAGCGGAAGAAGGGAGCGGCGCCGCGCCTGCCCCAGCATCTCGACCGCGTTGCGCTCAGCCAGCGGCAGCTCTCCGCGCCGCGCGGCCGCCAGCCAGTGGCTCGCGTCGCGCGAACCAATGGGCCGCCCCACCTGCACGGTTCCTCCTTGCACAAGGGGCAAGAGAAACTCTCGCGCGAACGAACGGATCACGGCGGAATTCTAGCAGCCCTCGACGACCCGGGCCCCACGGGCTCAACGACCCAGCCCCCAAAGCGGCATCGGTCCGAGTGGCTGATTTTCGATCTCGATGTCCCCCTGCTGATCTGCCGCGCCGCCGCCGCCGTACGCCACCGGTTTTTCCACGGGCAGGTCGCGCACGCTGGGATCCGCCAGGGCCAGGGCCTCGAGTGTGACCATCGTTTCGGCGGCGATCTTGAACGGCGTCTCGTCCGGTCCGGGAAATACAACCACCGCCCCGCCGGTCGCACCGACGCGGGCGCCGAGTTCGTGCGGCGAGATGGCGGGGCGAAGTTCCATGCCCAGGGGCACCAACACCCCGGGGGCGGGGGCGTGCAGCAAGGTCCCGAACGGGAATGAGTCCAGCGCCTCGGGCGCAACTATCAGAATGCCGCGCTCCAAAAAGGCCAGGCGATATCCTCGCACCGCGGAAGGCGGCAGCGCGTAGCAGAGCGAGCGAACCCAGCCCACCCGCTGCCACGGCACGAGGGTAGCGACGGCGTGGCTCAAACCGGCGGGGGCCGGTTCGAGGCGCAGAGGCACCACCATTTCCACCCGTCCCACCGGCCTCGCCCGCCCCACCAGCGGCGGCGCCTCTGGCGCCCGCCAGTCGGAAGCGGTTCGTGCCGAGCCCGCGGGCGAGGGACGGAAATCGTCGGACTCAGCCTGCGCGGTCGCGGGCGGCGCCAGCGGTGGCATCGGCTGCAGGCGCACCAGATCCGCGATCGGCGAGAAGACGGGCGCGGGCAAGATGACTGTGACTCCGGTGGGCGCGGGACCAAACAGGAACAAACGATCCAGCGGAAAAGCGTGCTTGCAGGAGCCCAGGTGCACAGGGTGCCGGTAGCCGAGTTCAATCGCCACGTTGTCGGCGACCGGCGCGAGAAGGCGCATCCCCGGGGTGTGCGACAGAATACTGACCAGACGCGCCGGCACGTTTTCCAGACGCAGGATCCAGAAGGCAGCACCCCGCTGGAACGCCCCTTCCTGCGGAGCATCGCAAAGAGCCGCCGACACCTGCAACGGAGCATTCAACCCTTCAGCGCCTTGCCGGTACCGATTCTGGAATCGTTGCTGGAATCGTTGAAGATACGCCAGGACCAGACCTCCCAGTCCGCGGCGCACCGTCATGAACAGCAGGTCGTGGCGTTCCCGCTGCCTGCCTTCATCGCGCTGCAGATCCAGCCGCAGCAGCAGCTTGTCCAGCGGGAGATCCCCGATGGCCGCGTAGAGCTGGGTGTGATCCTGTCCGTAGAGCACGAAGTCCGTGGATTCGCCGACGGGCTCCAGGGCCACGGCGTCGTATCCCAGGGGCGCGCGTGCGTCACGGTACTGGACGAAGTGTTTCCCGGCGCCCGTGAAGCACTGGCCGCCCGCGGTGCGCGCGGTGCGCGCGGCGGCGTCGATCAACGGCAGAGAGGCAACGGGGACGATCACCAGCGCCTCGCGCGTTCCCCCAGTGGTGCGGACCTGGACCAGCCTGAGCCCTGGCTGAAAGTCGTCGAGCGCCTGTTCGCCTGACCACAGGCGCAAGAAGGAAACCAGCCGCTCCAGGGCCGAAAACCGCAGCGCCATCTGCCGTCCCGTGACCACGCCGCGGCTGTCCGCCGTCAGCCCGGGCACATTGAACCGAACCTGGCCCAGACCCACCCGCTGAAGCATCAGTCGAGTCTACACGGCGATGGAAAGAGCCAGGGTGCTAAGCTTGCCCCATCATGCCGGCGCCGGAAGACGACCGGTTTCTTTCCGTTCAGGAGATCAAGGCCGCCGCCGCCCATGGGCACCTCCCCTTGCTGACCGAACGGCTGGCGCGCGAACGGAGCTGGCTGGCCCTGGCGTCATTGTTCGAACAAGTGGTCAGCCTACCCATTGCCCTGCCCGTGCTGACCGAGACCGTGCGCCGCTGCACCCTGGCCCTGCGGGGGTCTCCGGAGCGCCGGCGCGATCGCATGGGAACGCTCGAGGATATCCGCACCGTTCGGCTGCTGGCTGCCGAGGCGCTGCTTTCCCGTGTCGCGGGGGGCGCGCTGACCGAGGCGGACAGGCTGGCACTGAGCGCGGGTGCCAGTGCGCTTGCCGACGGTGGCGATTTGCAGCGCGCCGCCACCACCTTCGAGCAGGCGCACGACTGGGCCGCGGCCGCCGAGGTTTGGGGGCGAATGGGCGAGCTCGAGCGCATGGAAGCTTGTCTGGGTAAGGACGAGGATCGCCACCGCACCCGGCGCGCCGCCATCGGCGCCGTCCGAGACATCGAGGCGCTCGTCGCGGCCGGTGAGCGGCTGGCGGCCTTTCGACTGGCCGAGCGTGTGCCGGAGGGGTTGCCCGAATCGGCGGCCGCCCGCCAGATGGCGCTGTCCCTGGGGGCGCAGCTGATCAGGTCGCGCAGCGTGACGTTGCGGACATCCGGCGACAGCACGTACAGCGACACCGCGCCGCGGGCCATCATCTTTGCCGCCACGCCGGCGACGCTGGGTCGAGACCCGCTGGCCGAGGTGCCTCTGCGGGATCCCGGCGTGTCACGTCGTCACGCGCTGCTCGCGATGGTCGGAGAGGAACCGTCATTGACGGATGCGGGGTCGCGGGGCGGCACCTTCGTAGGCGGCGCGCGCCTTTCGTCTCCGTTGTCGCTGCGCGGAGCCGCGGAGGTGTCTCTGGGCACTAACTGCCGCCTGGAATTGCAGGTTCTCGCGCCGGCGCTCATCGCGGTGCGTGGGCTGTCAGGCCTGGACCGCGACCTGCTGGCGATGGTGGGGCGGGGCCCGCTCCCGCTCGGCGAGGTCATCCCGGAAGCGGCAGGGGCCTGGATGGAGTTCGATGCCGGTGGTGTCCACTTTTGCCGCCCGCGCGAGCTGTCGGTGAAGATCGCGGGCCAGCTCGTGTCCACGCGGGTCGATCTGTTGCATGGAGACACCCTGGAGATCAGCGGGACAGATATCCGCATCGAGGTGGCATGACGCCATCGTCCTCCTCCTCGTCGTCACCGCCGCCGGCCGAGCTCCTGTTGCAGGCCGACCTCGCGGAGCGAAGCGGCGACAGAGCCACGGCGGCGTCGCGCTTGCGCGCTTATCTGGCGGTTCAGGCCCAGGCTCGACGAGCCGACGACGGCGCGGTGCGGATGCGCCTGGCGCGGCTACTGGTCGCCCTTGCCGAACCGCTTTCGGCGCGGACCGTACTGTTGCCCCTCGACCACCTCCAGGACGGTGACTGGGCGGCGCAGGCGAATCGCTTGCTGGCGGTCCTGGACGAGGGCGACGGCGCACTCACCTCTGCGCAAGTGCGTTGGGAACGCGCACTGGCGGACGACATCGATGACGTGGAGGCGCAGAGTCATCTGCGCGCGCTCGGGCCGCGTTCAGAGCCGGAAGGATGGCCAGCGAGCTTGTCGGTGGGCACCTTGGCCGTTCCAGAGGGGGTGCGCCTGTCCAGATTCAGGATGCTCCGCGAACTGGGTCGCGGGTCGAGTGCCGCGGTCTACCTGGTGCACGACGAACGGCTTGACCTGCCGCTGGCGTTGAAGGTGCTGCACCCGCAGCTCGCGGCGACCGCGCGAGCAGTGGCCCGCGAAAGGTTCTTCGCCGAAGCACGGCTTGCGGCACGGCTGAGACACCCGGGCGTGGTGGCGATCTACGACATTGATGAGGAGGCACGCTGCCTGGCCATGGAATACATCGCCGGCGGAACCATTCGCGACCGCGTGCGCCTTGCGACCTCCCCGGGCAGGTCGTCGCCAGACGCCTCGCTGGCGGTGCTGGCGGTGGGTCGATCTCTGCTGGAGGCGCTGACCTACGTTCATGGCGCCGGTGTGGTGCACGGGGATCTCAAACCAGGCAACGTCCTGTTGCGCACGCCGGGTGACGTGGTGCTGGCGGACTTCGGAGTGGCCGAACTGGCCAACACCACCTCGGGCGCCGCGTCCGACCGGGCCGCCGGGACGCCCCTCTATTTGGCGCCCGAACAGTTTCGCGGTGCTCCCGCGTCGGTGGCCACTGACCTTTTCGCCGCCGGCGCCATCCTGTGGGAGTTGTGGCACGGCCGCCCTGCCCGGCGGCAGTCGGACCTCCTGGCGGGGCAATACGCCGCCCCGGAGATGGTGGGGGATGCCGCCCCCGGGGCCGACATCGACGGCGGCGCGCCCGCGGCGTCTTTGTGCCGCCTCATTGCTGCCTTACTGCGCAGCGACCCCAGCCGCCGACCACCCTCTGCCGCGGCGGCGTTGGCGCTGTTGTCTCCCTGACGCAGGTGAGACCGCGGCCATCTCCACGCTTCTAAAGGCCGGGGCGCCGGGTACCGATGAAAACAAGGTGCGCGGCTTGTTCCTGGTCATGTTCATCGCGCCTGCCTGGGGACTGACAGGCTGCGGCGCGGCCCTGCGCCCGTTCTCGCAGGAGCATGTGGAGATGCAGGCATACAAACCGCTCACGGTGGCTGCGTCCACCTCGGTGCGCGACCGCTGGCAGAAGCTGCAACTCCTCGCCTCGCAGGAGGAATGGCACCTGCAAACCTTCGACGAGACGCGCGGCCTGATGATTGCCGCCCGCGGCACCAAGGACAGCACCGAGGTTCGCGAGCACGTTCGCGTCGTCCTGCGTCCTGAGACCTCCGAGATCGCAGTTCAGACCGAGGTCCTACAAGATGGCGAATGGGACACTCGCGATCTCACCTGCGGCAAATACGAATACTCCCGCGAAACCGAGATCGCCATGAGGATCGAAAAGTAGCCCCGTCGCCTCTTCCGCAGATTTGAGCCTTGCCGCTCGCAAGGCTTGCCCTCACCCAGCCCCTCTCCCGCAAGCGGGAGAGGGTTCATCGGATGTCTAGGATCTTGAGCGCAGGCGATCAGGGCGGCGTTGGTATTTCAGTTCAAGAGGCGCGGCTTCGCCGCGCCGGCAAACTACCCAAGCATCCCCGGGGGGCAGGCGGGGGGGCTTGCCCCCCCACCCTGGCTGGTATTTCAGTTCAGGAGGCGCGGCGTCGCCGCGCCGGCAAACGACCCAAGCATCCCGGGGGGGCCGGTGGGGGGGCCAGCCCCCCCGCCTTTCTGGGGGGGGCCGGTGGGGGGGCCAGCCCCCCCACCCTCACTTCGGATCTTCGTCGTCGACTGACGTCGAGATGGAGGAGGCTTTCTTGGCGGCGCGGGCGGCGGCGGCGCCGGAGGTGTCGCCGAAGTTGAACTGGATCCCGGTGTTGAGGTCAAACGCGAATCCTTTTGCCGGAAAGCCGTACATCGCGTTCACTCCCGCCGTCCAGGTCACGCCTCGAGAGATCTCGAAGTTCAGCCCACCGGTGCCTCCCAACAAGACTCGACCGACCCGGACGGTATCCCATAGCTCCAGGTTCATATCGTCGCTCTGAATGTTCATGCGTACCCCCTCACCTCCGCCGCCGACCACGCCGTAGAACACGCGGGTCCGCTTCTGCTTCGTGTAGTGGATGATCTTCAGCAACACCGATTGCGCTCCGGAAGCCGTGTAGTTGGCCACCTTCTTGGACTGCGGGATCCACTGGTTTCGGCCCTCGATGGAGATGGCCCAGTTCGGCGTGATCTGGACCCCTATCTCGGGAACCAGGTGAGCCAGCCGTGCCCAACCGAATCCCGAGACCGGAACGTCCGAGGACAAGGCAGGCGTAAGCCGGTCCTTACACATGCCCGAGGTTTCGCCGAGGCCGCAGACCCGAGACTCCAGAACGCCGTTGATGGGGAGGACCAGACCGGTGCCAGCCCCGATACCGATCCAGAACCGTCGGTTGCCGAAGTGGGTGTCCAGACCTTCCTGCGAATCATCCGTCTTCCCCAGTCTGAACCGGGCCCTGCGGTCGTTTTCCTCCAGGGGGTTTTCGTCCTCTTCTGCGATCGCCGCGGCGGGGGCGGCGGCGGCATCCTTCTCCACAATCAGCATGACGTTGGGGCTCTCCGCGCGACCGTTCGACACCACCGGTTTGCCGCTGCTATTCAGCCCTTCGAAGAAGAACTGCAGGGATTTTCCGTCGACGCGCTTCATGGGAACGGCCACCTGCCACCACCCTTTGGAGGACTTGGTCATGTCCACCTTCTCGTAGTCGGTCATCTCGTACCCCTTGTAAAAAAGGGCCACGCCGGCGATGCCCAGGTTGGCGGCCGCCACGCAGCGAAGCGTCACCTTCTTGCCAGGAGGAGTGTCATCGGGGTACGGACAATCGAGCGCGGTCACGGTGGTGGGAAGCTCGGGCTCGGCATCATTGTCGCGCGCCGAACGCCCCCGACGCGGCGTGCCCTCCGCACCGGCGCGGTCGTCCCCCTCCGCCGCGGTGGTGGTGCGCTCCTCCGTGGCCGCCGCGCGGCCGCCCTTGCTCTTGCCCCCACCGGCCTTGCCCGAGGAGGAGGAGGAGGAGGGGGGAAATAGCGACTCCGCGCCCGCCCCGGCCGCGTCGCCCCTCTGGGCTTTGGCCGCGGCAAAGGCATCCCTCACCGACGCCGAGGTCAACGACGTGTCCAGCTTGATGTCCGCCTGAATGTCTAGGGCCTTGTTGAAATAGTGCTGGGCCTTCGCCTTGTCCTTGAACCCCACCAGGTACAGCGCGCCCAGATGGATGTACGTACGCGCCATCACTGGGTGGCCCTCCAACCCCGCCCGCTTGCCGGTCTTCTCAGCCTCCAGCAGAGACTTCTTGGCGACATCGAAGTCGGCGGTGTCGTAGTCGTCCATCGCCTTCTTGTTGAGTTGCACCAGCTTGTCGATGAGGGCCGGGTCCTGCGCCTGCGCCTGCGCCTTCGGTGCCGCGCCGGCCGCCAGCAGGGTTGTCAGCATGACCAGAGGCAGCACCGGCCTGAAGCCACGGCGGAAGGGGCGTGGAACCGCGCGGTCCTCGGGATCGATGCGGGAGGGGGGGGAGAACATCATCAGGTGGTTGCCTTTCCTTACTATCCGAGTGCCGAGTGCCGAAGCGTACGTCTATGTCCTCGTCCACGTCTTCATTGGTGGGTAATGACGAATTCGACGCGGCGGTTTCTCTCCCGCCCGGCGCCGGTCTTGTTGGTTTCGATGGGCTGCGCCGAACCATAACCGCGCGCCTCCAACCGATCGCCCGCGACGCCCAGGCCCGTCAGATGGGCGCGCACCTCGTTCGCTCGTTCCCCCGACAGGCTCATGTTGCGCTTGGGCGTTCCCCGCGTATCGGTGTGCCCCTCGATGCGAAGCCGCATGGTCGGCCGGTTTTGGAGTACGTTGGCGATCTCGGCGAGCAGGCCATAGCTGCGCGACATGATAGCGGCCTTGTTGGTCTCGAAGAAGATCTTCTGTTTCAGCTCGATTTTCTCGGCCGTGATCTGGATGTGCTCGTACTTCTGGGGGCAGCCGCCGCTCTCCACCGGTCCGGCCTCCAGCGGACACTTGTCTTCGCCATCCGCCAGTCCGTCCTGATCGTTGTCGGGGTCCGGACAACCATCGGCATCCTCGAAACCGTCCCGGTCCTCCGCCTTCAACGGGCACTTGTCCTCGCCGTCGGCCACACCATCCTGGTCGTTGTCGGGGTCGGGACAGCCATCGATGTCCTCGAACCCGTCCTTGTCCTCGGCTTGCGCGGGGCAGCGATCGGCGGCATCCAGGATGCCATCGCCGTCGGCGTCGGCGGCGATGGGGCTGGGGCTGGGCCTGGGGCTGGGGGTGCTCGCCATCAGGCATCGCCCGCGCGGCGACAGGTGCAGCGCCTCGCGCGCGTTGTCATCGGCGACCTGTAGATGCTCGCGGGCGCGGAAATAGTCGCCTTCGTCCAGCTCGCGAGCGGCGAACTCCGCGTGCGTATCGGCCATGGCAAGCTGGCGCGGCGCGCAGCGCAAGGCGCCGTTGTCGCGCGCCTGCGCGGCAAGGCCCCTGACCTGTTCGAGGCTGGCCGCCACCTGCCGGCCAGCGCAACCGGTAGTCCCGCCGGTGATCGCCACGAATGCGAAGGCCATCGCGGTTCGGCTCGCGCCGAGACCGAAGTACATCAAGGAGTATCCTTCGCCGGTGTGGGCGGCTCGGTCCCGGGCGTCCCCGGGGCTTCGCCATCACCCGCGCGACGCTCCACCGCCAGGGCGCGCGCCCGTACCGCCAGCTCCTCGGCACGCCGCCCGTATTCAATGGCCACCTGGTACTCGGCGTACGCGCCTTCCTCGCGCGCCTTGTGGAGGTACTCCGTGGCGGCGGTGTACTCGTAAGGGGCCAGCACGGCCGCGTTCGCCTCCTTCGCCGCGGCGACCGCTCCCGCCGCCTTGTCATTGACCTGGCCGAGGAAGCGCGCTGGCCCACAACCGGCGGAACCGCACAGGGCCACCAACAAGGCCTGCCCCAGCAACGGCACAGCGCCGAGTGCCCGCGCCCCTGCTCCGAGGTAGCGAAGACGGCGCAAAGTAGGCGCACCGTAACAACTCCCATGGACAGGGTCAAATGTGCCCGATTGGTGGGTCCATGGCCGCAACTTGGTCACCGAACTCCTTGCGCGGCCACAACATCCGCGATATTGACCTGCATTGCGGCTCTCGCACCCACCCCAGACAGTCCCCCCGGAGGCCAATCGGTGAACCAGCTTATCGCCTACCTGCTCGATCACGCCATGCTCGATTTCTCCGGCGATCTGACGCTGGACATGATCCGGGATTTTCTGCGCAATGACGACAGCCCGGCCGCGCGGGCGTTGCTGGCCAAACTCGTTCAGGAACGAGGGGTTGACGACATGGTGGTGACCCTTGCGGATTGCCTGCAAGAGTACCTGCGTACCGGCCTCACCGAGGACCTGGTGCACGACCAGATCAAGCTGTACGCGGAGAGCTAGTCCACGCGCCGATTGACGCGGCGGCTGACGCAGTGGCTGGCGCAGTGCTATCTTGGGCCCGTCTCGCGCTATCGGTAGCGCTGGCGGCAGCACTGTCGAGTTGCAGCGTTCCCACCGCCGAGTTGCCCCGTACCGGTACCTGCGAACCCTTTGAGCTGACGGGGGTCGCGCCGGCCCCTGGGTCGCGAGGGGTCGCGCCGAACGTGACCCTGGCCGCGACCTTCAGCGACTTTCCCGAGCCGGAGACCGTCGACGCGGGCAGTATTCTTCTCTACACGGGCGTTTTCTATCACATCGGTCGGTTCTGGGTGGACCTGGTCGATCGTCGCGCCTTGTTCAAGACGTCCGGCGACCTGCGCATGGGACTGGGCTACACCTTCGTGGTCAAGCCCACCATTCGATCACTGCGCGGGTGCCTGCTGC
>JBDSME010000042.1:0-5245 GCA_039916065.1 Polyangia bacterium | reverse complement strand
CGTTCGTGCGCTTTGGAAATTTCGAGATCCTGGCGGCGCGAGAGGACGAAAAGGTCCTGAGACAATTGACGGACTATACGATCCAGACCCATTTCCCGGAGTTGTGGCCGCAAGCGGGGGCAACCCGACCGGCGGCGGGGAGCCCGGAAACCTACGCCGCCTTCTTCAAGGAGGTCTGCCGCCGCACCGGGGTGCTGATGGCGCACTGGATGCGGGTGGGATTTGTTCATGGGGTGATGAACACCGACAACATGTCCATCCTGGGCCTCACCATCGACTACGGGCCTTTTGGGTTCCTGGACCATTTCGATCCGGACTTCACCCCCAACACCACGGACGCCGGTCAGGGGCGATACCGCTTCGCCAATCAGCCGCGCATCGCCCGCTGGAACCTGCTGAAGCTGGCGGAGGCGTTGTATCCGCTGGTTCAAGCTCCGGCGCCCCTGCAGGACGGACTGGCGGCCTATGCCCGCGCCTACGAGAGCGAAGAGACGCGGATGCTGGCGGAGAAGTTGGGGCTGGGGGCGCTGAACAGCTCGGATGGCCCCGACGGGGATCAGGCACTGGTCAACGAAATGTTCGCGGTGCTGGCCGCGGTTGAGACCGACATGACCCTGTTTTTTCGCGGGCTGGCCGACGTTCCTACCGCTCTGGGGCCGGACGCGCCTGCCGCGGCGTTGCTGGCACCGCTGGCGGCGTCGCTGTACGACCCGGACGCCCTGCCTGCCGCCGTCCGGGAACGCACCGTCGCCTGGCTGCGGCGCTATGCGGCCCGCGTGCAACAAGACGCCATAACGGATCACGTGCGCAAGCAGCGCATGAACGCCGCCAATCCGCGCTACATCCTCCGCAACTACCTGGCTCAGGAAGCCATCGACGCGGCGGGGCGGGGAGACTTCGCCGCCGTCGCCGAATTGCTGGACGTTCTCCGTCATCCCTATGACGACCAGCCGGGCCGCGAGCGGTACGCGGCGAAACGCCCCGACTGGGCCCGCCACCGCGTGGGCTGCTCCATGCTTTCCTGTAGCTCGTGATGCAGTCCGACAAGGTGGGGGCGGCGGCCCCGGGCGCGGTGGTGGTGTTGTGGGTGATGATGCTCCTGCTGCTCGGGCAGGGGACGGCCAGCGCAGCCAGCGCCCTCGACGCCGCGGACCCCTGGTTCGGTCGTGACAAGGCCTTGCACTTCTCCTTCAGCGCGGTCATCGCGGGGGGGGGCTATGCCGGCACGGCGGCGTTGACGGATGACCGCCGCTGGCGCCTCATGGGGGGCGTGGGCCTGGGCTTGCTGGCGGGGGCGAGCAAGGAGGCACTCGATGCCACCGGCTCGGGAGACCCTTCCTGGCGCGATTTCACCTGGGACGTGGTCGGCACCGCCACCGGTGTGGTCATCGCCGCCTTCGTCGATTGGCTGCTCACCAAATAGGGCAGGCACGGCGGCGCCGCATACGCGTCGTCGCGATGGTGGCCCGTCACACCTGCGGCGCGCCGCAGTGCTCGCGGACCAGCGCCAGCAGGTCCGCCAGGGAGAACGGCTTCTTGAGGTGCCCGGCGACATTCATCTGGCCGGCCTGTTCGCTGGAGTCAACCAGCGCCGAGAGTACAATGACCGGGATGGTGGCCAGGGCCGGCTCCTTCAGCTGTTGCTCTCGAAACGACCGGCCGTCCATCACGGGCATCATCAGGTCCAGCAGGATCAGCCGGGGCAAGGGGTTGAGCGCCGCGAGCTGGGCCAGGGCATCACGTCCATGAATCGCCCCCACCGCCGCGTAGCCTTCCTCGTCCAGGAACTCAACCACCGTGTCGCGAATGGTTTCGTCGTCTTCCACCACCAGGACCCGCGGCACCCGGGTCAATGGGAGCCCCGTCGCAAGGCCGGGGAGGCCGTCTGCGCGTGGTGCCCCAGCAACGGTGCGGGCACCGGAAGGTTCAAGGGCAGGCGCAGCACGAAACGGGCCCCGCCTTCGGGAAGATTCTCGGCCGTGACCGACCCACCGTGCGCGCTGGCGATCTCGCCCACGACATAGAGGCCCAGACCCAGACCGCCGTGGTGCTGGATGGGCACCGCGCGTTCGAACCGCCCGAAGATGCGCGCCAGGTCCTCCACCGGCACACCCGGCCCGTGATCGGTCACCTGGACGATCACCTCGTCGCTGTTGGAGCCCTGCTCGCCACCGGAAGGGGTGCGGCTCAGTGAAATTTCGAGCTTACTGCCGGCGGCGTACTTGATGCCGTTCAACAGCAGGTTGGTCACGGCCTGCTGGACGCGGTCGCGATCCCAGGTGCCCTGGACGGGACTTTCCAGCCGCGTGATCAGGGTGCATCCGGCCTTGGTCGCCGCCGGCTCCACCGTCGCTATCACCTGGCGAACCGCCTCGGCGAGATCGAACCGCTGTGGCGCCAGCACCAGGCGGCCGGTGGCGATGCGCGAAGCATCCAGCAACGATTCGATCAGGGACGCCAGCCGCTGCCCACTTTCGGTGGCCCGCCGCAACTGGGTCGCGGTCATCTGATCCGACATATCAAGCCGCCTTTGCAAGTTCTCCAGCTGGAGTTGCAGTCCCGCCAGCGGCGTCTTCAGCTCGTGCGACACGATTGACAGGAACTCGTCGCGCAACCGGATTGACTCCTGGGCATGTGCCAGTCGGATCCGCTCCGCCTCCGCCTTCCGTCGGTCGGTCAGATCGCGGGTGACCTTGGCGAACCCCAGCAGCTCCCCCCGGGGATGACGGAGGGCGGTTATGACCACGGAGGCCCAGAACCTGGAGCCGTCCTTGCGAAGGCGCCAGCCCTCCTCCTCGAACCGGCCGTCGCGTGCCGCCACCTCCAGCTCACGCTGGCACACGCCCGCCCGGATCAGTTCCGGGTCGTAGAAAATGGAGAAATGCTGACCGATGATCTCCGACGCCCGGTAGCCCTTGATACGCTCGGCGCCCGCGTTCCAGGTCTGCACCCGACCGGTGGGGTCCAGCATGAAGATGGCGTAGTCACGCACCGTCTCCACCAGCATGCGGATCCGTTCCTCGCTCCCGCGCAGCTGCTCCTGCGCTTCTTGCAGGGAACGGCTCTGCGGGAGGTCGGCGGGTGGCTGCACCGCCAGGGCGAACCGCGGAAGCGAAACTGAAAACGTGGTGCCTGCGCTCTCGGATGATTCCACGCGGACCGAACCGCCATGGGCCCGCACGATCTCGCGGGTGATGAACAGCCCCAGCCCCAATCCCCGCGTTCGCTCGGCGTGGCGATCCCGGGAGCCGAAGGGTTCGAACAGATTCGGGCGGGTGCCGGCCGGTATGGTCCCAGCATTGTGCACCAGGACCTGGACGCTGTCCCCGTCGCGGCCGTCCACCTGGACGTCCACCGTCACCGCCGAATTGCCATCGGGCTCCGATTGACCGTGGTGGAGCGCATTTCCCAGGAGATTCGAGAACACCTGCGCCAGGCGATCGCCGTCCCAGCCGCCGTTGGTGTCCCCCGTTCCCTGGATGGTGATGCGCGCGTCGGCGGCACCGGCCTTCAATTCGTCTGCCACTTGCCGCAACAGAGGGACCAGATCCAGCTCTCGCGAGTTGATAGACATGCCGTTGCCCACGCGGATGCGAGTGAAGTCCAGCAGTTGTTCGATCATGCGCAGCATGCGATCGCCGCTCTTCAAGATGCGGTTCATCGGCTTGGTCAGCCGTTCGTCCGCGGTTCGGGCCAGCGTGACTTGCGCGGCGGTCATGATCGACGCCAGGGGATTGCGCAGATCGTGAGCGAGAACGCCGGCAAAAAGCTCGTTCATACGCACGGTTTCCGTCAGATCGGCGATTGACCGGCGGTGCTTTTCGTCGGCCTCCCGCGTGGCGCTAAACAGGTTGGCGTTCTCCATCGAAACAGCGGCCGTGATGGCCAGCGTCTTCAACATCCTCTCGTGGTGGGCGGTGAAGCGCCCCGGTTGAGCGTGGCCGAAGACCAGCGCCCCCATCACTGTTCCGTCCCGGCTGGTCAGGGGGGCGGCCAGGTAGCTGGTGATCGGCAATTGTCCGGGTCGCGCTCCTGGAGGCGCCCCCCACTGTCCGTACTGCGGATCCTTGGTGACATCGTCCAGACGAATGCCCCCTTCTCCTGCGCCCAAACCCGCACTGGCGTTGAACAGGGGAGCGTTCCGTGGCAGCCCGAACCGCGCGAAAGCCTCGGCGGGCGCGCCCGACAGGGTGTAGAGGAGCTCCGCGCCCCCTTCTTGATTGGGTGCATTGTAGAAGAAAGCGCCAACCTCGGCACCGACCATGGCGGTGGCCTGATCGGTCACGCACTGAACAATCGCCGCGCGGTCCAGTTGCGTGGAGTTCAAAGACGCGGCGATGCGAAAGAGGGTCTCGGCCTCGGCGCGCGCGCGTTGCTCACCTTCGTAAAGCCTTGCACGTTCGATGGCCAGCCCGCATTGCGATGCGAAACTCTCCAGCCAGTGCCGTTCACCTTCCTCGAATTTCCGCGCTGCCCCGAAGCTGAGCGCGAATCCTCCCAGAACGCGCGTGCCTTGTAGGATCGGCATGGCCACCACTGCTTGCAGGTCGCCACCCTTGTGGTCCCCGGTCGGTCCAGCCTGCGGAGGTGTCGCGTTCCCCTTGCGCTGCACGGGGAGGCGCACCGGGTATTCCTCTATCCACACCGGAGCGGCGCTGGTGATGGCGGTGGCCAAAGGCAGGGACGAATCGAGCGGGAGCACCGACCATTCTTTCACCGTCTCCGCTAGGCCACCATGGGTGGCCTGCAGACAGTACCGCCCCTGCTCGTCGGGCAGGTAGAAAACTCCGGCGCGGGCGTCCAGCACGCGCTCGCTCACCGACAGCAAGATCTCACCAACAGCGGCCACATCGAGCGCGGTGGCCATCCGCGCGGTGGCATTCTGCAACTCGGCCATGCGCGCCGCCGCCGCCCGCGCCTCATGCTCGGTTCGCCGCCGGTCCCGGATGAAACGGCGCAACTCCACCTCCAGCTTCTTGCGGGCGGAGATCTCGGCCACCAACTCGCGCGTGGTGCGCTCCAGACCTTCATCCGCGGGTGGTTTGGTAGCCATCCCCTGGGCGTCGACCTGAGACATGTAAAAGCTGCCCATCGCGTAGGCGTGCACCAACTCCAGAGGATGGCCGCGGACCAGGTCGTTCCACATCTCTTCCAGGCGGATGGCGGCCTGAGGGTTACCGCTTTTCCATAGAACGTCGACCATCTCGCCGTAGACGCGGAGGCGCTGCCGCTGCCTGGACCTGTC
>JBDSME010000041.1:0-7321 GCA_039916065.1 Polyangia bacterium | reverse complement strand
CTGTCGCTGGTCTTCTGGGCGTTGACGTTGGTGGTGTCCATCAAGTACCTGCGCTTCGTCATGCGCGCCGACAACGGCGGCGAGGGCGGTGTTCTGGCGCTGCTGGCGCTGGTGGTGGCCTCGTCCGCCCGAAACGGCTCCAAGAGCGGTGCCAAACCCGGTACGAAGACCGCTACCAAAACCGATACCAACGAAGGTGCCGACGACGGCCCCCGGCGGCGGCGTCGCAGAGTCGTGCTGGGATTGCTGGCGCTGTTCGGCGCGTCCTTGCTTTACGGCGACGGCATGATCACGCCTGCGATCTCCGTGCTATCTGCGGTCGAAGGTCTGGCGGTCGCCACCCTGACGTTCCAACCGTACGTCGTCCCCATCACGCTGGTCATCCTGGTCGCGCTGTTCCTGGTGCAAAGCCGTGGCACCGGCGGCATCGGCGCGGTGTTCGGTCCCATCACCTTCATCTGGTTCGTGTCGATAGGTGCCACGGGCCTGCCGGCGGTGATCCGTCATCCGGAGATCCTGTGGGCGGTGAATCCCATCCATGCCGTCCGCTTCTTTGCCCAGCACGGCAAACACGGCTTCCTGGTCCTGGGTTCGGTGGTCCTGTGCATCACCGGCGCCGAGGCTCTGTACGCCGACATGGGTCACTTCGGGCGGCGCGCTATCAAGCTGGCCTGGTACACGGTGGTGATGCCCGCCCTGATGCTGAACTACTTCGGGCAGGGGGCGCTGTTGCTGGAGCACCCCGAGGTCGAAAATCCGTTTTACGCGCTGGTTCCGGCGGGCTGGTTGTACCCGATGGTGATCGTGGCGACCTTTGCGGCGGCGGTGGCTTCCCAGGCGCTGATCTCGGGCGCCTTTTCCCTGACCCGCCAGGCAGTTCAGCTCGGCTACGCACCCCGCATGAGGATCATTCACACCTCGGGCAAGACCGAAGGTCAGATCTTCATCCCCGAGGTGAACAACATCCTCATGGTCGCGTGCCTGGCGCTGGTGCTGGTGGCCCGCGACTCCACTCGGTTGGCGGACACCTACGGCACCGCCATGACCGGGACGATGGCCATCACCGCCATCCTCTTTTTTTTCGTGGCGCGCGATCGCTGGAAGTGGCCGCTCTGGAAGGCAGCCAGCTTGCTGGCCCTGTTCCTGACCATCGACCTGGCCCTTTTCTTCGCCTGCCTTGCCAAGATCTTCACCGGTGGTTGGTTCCCCCTGGCCGTGGCCGCTACGGTGTTCACCATCATGAGCACCTGGAAGCGCGGCCGCGAAATCCTGGCGGCCCGCATCTTCTCCGAGACCCTACCGGTGGAGGTGTTCATCGCCGACATCGCCGTCAGCAAACCGCATCGCGTGCAGGGGACGGCAGTCTTCTTGACGTCGATTCGGCGCGGGATGCCCAACGTGCTGCTGCACCACTTCAAGCACAACAAGGTCCTGCACGAACAGGTGGTCTTGCTGTGCGTGGTCACGGACACCGCCCCCCAGGTCGCCGCCGCCCACCGGATCCGCTTCAAGAAGTTCGGTGAGGGTTTCTGGGGGGTCACCGCCCATTACGGTTTCATGGAGATCCCCAATGTCCCCGAGGTGATGCGCAGTTGCGCCGCCGCCGGGCTGCGCATCGACGAGTCCGAGACCAGCTATTACCTGGGACGAGAGACCCTGTTGCCGACGCGCGACCGGAATCTGGCCTTCTGGCGCAAGCGCGTGTTCGGTTACCTGTCGCGCAACTCCCGAGCGGCGACAGATTTCTTCTCCATACCCCCAAATCGCGTGGTGGAAATAGGGACGCAGGTGGAGCTGTAACGCCGCGCCTCCCGTGCCACGTTGGTGGCCGGCGGCGGTGGACAGCGATTTGGTCAAAAGAACAGCAAGGCAGGTCGAGAGCACATGGCAGATTCAGTGGCAGCTTCCGAAACGCCGGCCGCCGTCGTACCGGATGCTCACGGCTTGAGCCACCCCGCCCCAGGTGTTCACGGCGTCGACCTGGCCAAGCTCACCCTGGGGGCGCTGGGAGTGGTCTACGGTGACATCGGAACGTCACCGCTGTATGCGTTGAGAGAATGCGTGACGCCCCCCCACGGGGTGACGACGACGCCCGCCAACATCCTGGGATTGCTGTCCCTGGTGGTCTGGTCGTTGATACTGGTGATCTCGGTCAAGTACCTCCGCTTCGTGATGAAGGCCGACAACGAAGGGGAGGGCGGGGTCCTGGCGCTGATGGCGCTGGTGGCCCGCCGCGTGAAGAAGAGCGGTCCGCGCCGTACGCGCACTTTGATTTACCTGGGCCTGTTCGGCGCCGCGTTGCTTTACGGTGACGGGATGATCACACCCGCCATCTCGGTGCTGTCGGCCGTAGAAGGTCTGGCGGTCGCGACCAAGGCCTTCACGCCGGTGGTGGTGCCGCTCACCTGCGTGATTCTGGTGCTGTTGTTCGCGGTACAGAAGCGCGGCACGGGCGGCATCGGCGCCGTGTTTGGACCGCTGACGCTGTGCTGGTTTCTGTCGATCGCCGGAGTGGGCATCCCCTGGATTTTCCGCCGTCCCGACGTCTTGCTGGCGATCAACCCCATCCACGCGGTTCGCTTCTTCGCGCACCACGGCAAGCACGGCTTCCTGGTGCTGGGGTCGGTGGTTCTGTGCATCACGGGCGGTGAGGCCCTGTATGCCGACATGGGTCACTTCGGCCGGCGCGCCATCCGCGTGGCCTGGTACACCGTCGTGTTGCCTGGCTTGCTCATCAACTACTTCGGTCAGGGTGCATTGCTGCTGGAGCACCCGGACGTGCAGAACCCCTTTTACGCTCTGGTGCCGGCGGCGCTGCTCTATCCCATGGTGGTGCTGGCCACGATTGCCACGGTGGTGGCGTCACAGGCCTTGATCTCGGGGGCGTTCTCGCTGACCCGGCAGGCGGTGCAGCTCGGGTACGCGCCCCGCATGACCATCGTGCACACCTCCGGCAAGACCGAAGGTCAGATATTCATCCCCGAGGTGAACGCCTTGTTGATGGTGGCCTGTGTGACTTTGGTGCTCACCTTCCGGGCTTCGGGAAATCTGGCGGACGCCTACGGTATCGCGGTGACCGGCACCATGGCCATCACGTCGTTGCTCTTTTACTTCGTGGTGCGGGATCGCTGGCACTGGGGTCCCTGGCGGGCCGGAATCCTGCTGGCGCTGTTCCTGGTGGTTGATCTGGCGTTCCTGGGTGCGTGCGCCGCCAAGATATTGCACGGCGGGTGGTTCCCGCTGGCGGTGGCGGCGGCGGTGTTCGCCATCATGACCACCTGGAAACGGGGGCGGGCCATCCTGGCCGCGCGGATCTCATCAGCGACGCTGCCGCTGGACCTGTTCGTTGCCGACGTGGACCTGTGCAAGCCGCCGCGCGTGAAGGGGACGGCGGTGTTTCTGACCTCCGTACGACGTGGGACTCCCAACGTGCTCTTGCACCACTTCAAGCACAACAAGGTGCTGCACGAGCAGGTGGTGATCGTATGTATCGCCACCGACGCGGTCCCCGAGATCGCCGCCGACCGGCGCATCAACATGAAGGCGTTCGGTCAGGGCTTCTGGGCGGTGACGGCGCACTACGGATTCATGGAGATGCCTGACATGGCGGACTTGATGCGCCGCTGTGTCGATGTGGGCTTGAGCATCGATCTGGCCGACACCAGCTACTACGTCGGGCGCGAAACCCTGCTGTTGACCAAGGACGCCAGCCTGGCGCTGTGGCGCAAGCGTCTGTTCCGGTTCCTGTCGCGCAACGCGCGGTCGGCGACGGACTTCTTCGCCATTCCGCCCAACCGCGTCGTGGAGGTCGGCACGCAGATCGAGCTGTAGCGCGCCGGGCGCGCCGGGCGCGAAAAACTTTTCCGACTGACAGATCTTTTGCGCCGGGGGTGCGTTCAAACGGGCAGGAGGTCCCGATGTTCACCACCCGCTCGTTCAAACCCGCAGCTGCCCCTCAGTCCCTGTTTTCCTGCCCTTCCCTCGGTCGCGGTCCGCGTCGGGCCCTGGCGGCCCGTGTCCTCGCGTCGCTGCTGGCCAGCACCGTCGCCGCGGGTGGATTCACGTCCACCTCTTGCGCCTCGGGGCGGTTGCCCAGCGGCCTGCCGCTGCGCACGGTGGCGGGGGGGTACGAGTTGCAGGTGCTGCTGGACGGTACTCCGGCGCCCACCTACCAGCATGCTGGCGAGACGTACATCCTGGGACAGCTCGGGGCGCGGTACACCTTGCGCATCGTCAACCACACTGGCCGCCGCGTCGAGGCAGTCGCGGCCGTCGACGGACGCGACGCCATGGACGGCAAGCCCGCCGACGTGCGCACCAAGCGTGGCTACGTGGTGGGTCCCTGGAGCAGCGTCGACGTCGAGGGATGGCGGCTGTCTCACGCCGAGGTGGCGGCTTTTCGGTTTTCCAGCGTGGCGGACTCTTACGCCGCCCGCACCGGCAGCGCGCGTGAGGTCGGCGTGATCGGCGTGGCGATCTTCCCCGAGCGGCTCGCCCCCCTGCCGCCGCCGCGTCCCGTCTACACGCCCCCGCCCTACGGCTATCGTGTGCCGCAGAACGGGAACGGTGACTTGGATGACTTTGGCCACCCCGAAGCGCAGGTGGGAAAGTCCCGTTCTTCGTCGGAGCCGCGATCGCTGAAGTCCGCGCCTGCCAAACGCGACAGCTCGGACAACGTGCTGGGCGGGCGGGCGGACTTGCCGTCGCCGTCGCCGTCGCCGTCGCCGTCGCGGTCGCCGGCGAGCGGTGGCGCCCTGGCGCGCGGCGAAGCCATGCCTTCACCGCGCAGCCGCCCGGGCCTCGGCACCGAGTTTGGCGAATCGCTGACCTCTCGCGTTCAGGACGTCGACTTCGTGCGCGCCAACTCGGTGCGTCCCGCGGTGGTGCTGGGAGCCCGCTACAACGATCGGGAGGGGTTGCTGGCGCTGGGCATCGACCTCGATCGCTGCTGCGGCGCCGAGCCTGACCAGGATCTGGCGTTGCGGCAGAGCGCGACCCCGTTTCCGGCCAGCGACCGCCGCTACGCCGCTCCCCCGGCCGGCTGGCACCGGGGGTGCTGCGTGGGTTACTGATAGGGGGAGTGGCGGCGACGGACGAAAGCCTGATGGCGGCGTACCAGCGCGGGGACGTGGCGGCGTTCGAGGAACTGGTGACACGCCACGAGCGGCCGCTGTGGGCCTTCTTGCGCCGCTTCGTGGGTGATGCCGCCACCGCGGAAGACCTCCTTCAGGAGGTCTTCTTGCGTGTGGTGCGCGCCAGCAGCGAATGGAAGAGCGAGGCCAAGTTCTCGACCTGGCTCTTCACCATCGCCCGCAACCTGTGCACGGATCAGGCGCGGCGGGCCAATCACCGGCGGACAGTGTCGCTGGATGGGCCGACGAGAGGCGCGGGAGCAGCAGGAGAGGGTGGCAAACCCAGTGAGGGCTCCGGTCCCGTGCCGGGCCATCTCGAGGGGACCGGCGCGACCGTCACCGATGGCGCGGGCACGGCGGGGCTGGGCGCGGGCGGGCACGGGGAAGCCGCCGCGATGGACCGCCAGCTCGCCGCGCAGATCGATCGCGCCGTCGCCGCGCTCCCGGACGAGCAGCGCGAGGTGTTTCTGATGCGCGAGGTGATGGATCTGCCGTTCGCCGAGATCGCCGCCGCGGTGGGCGCAAGCGAGGCGACGGTGAAGAGCCGGATGCGCTATGCCTTGGAGAAGCTGCGCCAGGCGCTGGCTGATTTTCGCGACCAGGACTCCTCATTGCCACAAAACACCAGCGCTTCCCCCTCGGACAGCGCAGCGAGAAACCAGACCTCCGAACGCGCCACCAAACTTCCATGAACTTCACCCACCACGACATCCAGGACCGCCTCATAGGCTACCTTTATGGTGAGCTGGGGCCGGACGATCGTGTCGCCTTCGAGGGTCACCTGGTATCCTGTGCCGCCTGCGGAGCTGAAGTGTCGGCGCTGCGGGCCACCCGCTCGGCGTCGCGCCGGGCGGTGCGCGCGTCGCTGGATGAACCGATCCCGGCGGGAGTGCACGGCCGGGTGATGGAGGCGGCCAGGCGCGGGGCGCGATCGCGCGCCGCCACCGGGGAGGTGCTGGAACCGCCGGCGAAGCAACATCGCTTCGCCTGGCTGCGCGCCCGCTGGACCCTGCCCATGTTCGCGACGGTGGCGGCCATGGGCGCCCTGCTCCTGACCCGCGAGACGATCTTCCGCGAGGCGCGCCATCCGCTGGGAGAAACGCCCGCGCCTGCTCCGTCGCAAGACGCGCCCGAAAGGCCCAAGGTCAAGCTACCACCAGGCGCGCCAGGCGCGCCGGTCGCGGGCCTGGGGTCCGCGGACCAGCACCCGGCGCGGTCGCTGTCGCGATCGTTATCGCAACGTGGGCAGGACAAGGCCACAGTCCGCCCCAAGGTGGGTACCGGCACCGGCACCGGCACCAGCGCCGCCACGGCCACCCCCGCGCGTAAGGCCGAGACCGTCACCAAGAAGCGGGCGGTGCCGATACTCGACGACCTTCATAGCGCGCCGGAATCAGCCCGTCCCCCGGCCCGCGCCGCGGAGCCCTCGCTCCCCGAGGCCGACCAGGCGAGCACGCGGTCGTTGAAACGCGTCTCCGACAGCGTTCTCGATTCGGACGATGCAGCCAGCCTTTCTGGCGCTGTCGCTCCGGCTGCTGCAGGCGGGCCACGTGCCGGCGTTGCCGCACCCAGTTCCGCGCGTGAGCGTGCCGCGGCGCCGCAGCCCGCGCCGGCCAAATCGTCCAATGGGGGCGGTGGAAGCGATCCGACGACGGAGCTCGCGGGGCGCGCCGACAACGCCTTGCGTTCGGGCAACTGGCCACAGGCGATCACCCTCTATGGTGACCTCCTCCGCCGCTTTCCCGCTCACCCGTCCGCTGCCGCCTGGCGGCGCCACCTCGCCACCGCCCAGGCAGCCGTTTCCCGTCCCGCCGACCCTCGCTTGGCTGATCCGCGCTTCGCCGACCCGCGCTCTGCCGACCCGCGCTCGACCGACCCGCGCTCGACCGACCCCCGCTTCGCCGCCCCACCGCCAGCGCGCTGACCCTCGGCTCGCGGCTCACGGCTCACATTCCGCGCGGGTGCGCTGCCGGCGGTGTCGGGTTCGCGTCCGTTACGTGGGCAGGGTCTCGGCCGCCCAGCCGAGCGATGCGGTCGCGATGTCCGGCAGCCTCTCCTCGGGGATGCGCAGCGCCTGGGCCAGAGCCGTCACCTCCGTCCATTGCGCGCGCTCGTAGGCCAGCGCCAGCGCGCGCACCTGTCCCAGGGGGGTGTCCTGGCGCAACAGTGCCGCGTCGATGTCCTTCGAT
>JBDSME010000040.1:0-2834 GCA_039916065.1 Polyangia bacterium | reverse complement strand
GTGAAGGCATGGCAGTCGGCGCAGTGCTCTTCCCACAGCTCCCGGGCCTGATACAGCGGATCGTTCCGAAATACCGCCAGACCACCTTCGGGCGGAACGCCGCCGCGGGCCAGCTCTCGGGCCCGCCGGCTTCGCACAGCCGCCTCCGCGCGTGCCCGCTGAAACACGGGATCTCCGTGGTCGTGCCGCAACGGCAGGTAGCCGAGCACGCCCAGTGCGGCGGCCCCGAACAGCGCCCCGACCATCACCAGCTTGCGGCGTAACGGATCGCGGCTGGGCCCCGCATCCAGCCAGGGCAGCGCCGCCAGCAGCATCGCCGCCACCCCCGGGATCACCATTGTGCCCACCAGTTCCAGGGCTCCGCCGAAGTAGTGGCGGAGCTGGAACAACGGCAGCGCATACCACTCCGGGCGCACCTGGCTGCTGGCCAGGGGATCCACCGGCGCGTCCAGGGGCGCGCCGTGCGTCTTGATGACGACCAGCGCCAGGATCACCAGGGTGACGCCACAGGCAGTGGTGTCGCGCAGCGCTTGCCCCGGCCAGTATGACTGCGTGGCGTGCGCCAGCGTCGCCTCGTCCTTGTTCCAGCGCGGGGTGACGCCATGACGCCGCACCAGGAACAGATGGACGGCCAGCGCCAACACCATGGTCGACGGCAGCAGGAACGTGTGCAGGGCGTAGAACCGGGTGACGGTGTAATTGCCGTACCCGTCGCCCCCCTGGAGCAGGGTCTGCAACCAGGCTCCGACCAGTGGGACCGTACCCACGATGCTGGTTTCGACCTGCTTGGCCCAGTAGCCGCGCTCGTCCCAGGGCAGCCCATGTCCGGTCAGCGCAAAGACCACCAGCAGTCCCAGCATCGCCAACCCCACCAACCAGTTCATCTCGCGCGGGGCCTTGTACGCGCCGAAGATCAGCACCTGGACCAGGTGAATACCCGCCAGCACGATCATCGCCGTCGACCCGAAACTGTGCAACCCGCGGATGAACCACCCCAGTGTCAGGGTGTCCTGGATGAAGGCAGTGGACGCCCAGGCCGTGGTGACCGAAGGGGCGTACGCGCTGGCGAGCGCCATCCCCGTCAGGAACTCCAGGCCCAGCAAGAACGTCAGGACCGCTCCGAACACGTACCACCAGCGCGCGCCACCCGGGATCGGCTCGTCGGTGATCAGCCTCACGACCGCGGAGTATCCCGTCCGCTGGTCCAGCCAGGCCGCCGCCCGCGCAGCCAGCGGTGCTTTCCCTGCGGCCACGGCGGCGGCGTACCGTTGCGGCAGGTTTCGCGGCAACCGGGCGGGGGCAGGGCTGGGGGGCCGCGACGAGCCGGGAGGCTCGGCGGTCATCCGATCGGCTCTTTTTCGCTGATGGCCACCTTGAAGCGCCGATAGCGCACATGGATCTCCTGGTCTGAAGCCACCACCTCCAGTTCATCGAGGCCGCGCGGAGCCGGGCCAGACAGGCAGCGGCCATCCGAGCCGAACGCCGAGCTGTGGCAAGGACACTCGAAGCGGCCGGTCTGGTCGGCCCAACCCACGCCGCAACCCAGGTGCGGGCAGGTTGCCGAGAAGGCGCGCACGCGCCCCTCGGCCGTCCTCACCAACCAGGCGTTCCCCAGCTTGATGCGATCGAAGCGCATCCATCCGTCGCGCCTTTGTCCGTAGACGGTCACGCGCAGCGGCTCGCCAGGCTTGAGGTCTTCCGGGTTGGCCACGCGGACAGGCTCGTCGGGACCGGAAACTGTCCGGGCGCGCAGCGGATGCGCCAGGAAGGTGAAAACGGGCATCGCGGCCATGGCTGCCACCAGGCCCCCCAGCGCCGCGGTGACCGCCGTGAGGAACCCGCGACGAGGTCCCGTATGCAGGTCACACATCGCTGCTGGCATCGTGCCGCTATTCCTGGGGGCGGTCAAACCGTCACGCGGAAAGGGGCGTCAGGCAGTGCGGCGCCGCTGTTCCGGCGGCGTGAAGGTTCGGTAACAGACGGCCAACCTTCAAAATAAGTGCGCGAGCCGTGAAAATAAAAAGGCCGGGTGTCCCGCGACACCCGGCCTGAGCTTCACTGGAGCCTTCCCAATGGGATGGAGAGAGGCAACCGATTCGAGCTGCGAGTTGCTTAGCCCTTGTTCACGTTGGAGGCCTGCAACCCCTTGGGTCCTTCAACGATCTCAAACGCCACTTCCTGCCCCTCGCTCAGGGAGCGAAAACCTTCCGCGACGATCGCCGAATGATGCACGAACACATCCGGGCCATCGTCACGCGCAATGAATCCGTATCCCTTCGCATCGTTGAACCATTTGACCTTACCGGTTGCCATTACTTCCCTCCTCGAACGTATTGAGTTTCCAAGTTCGTCCGCCGCCGCTGCCGCGGAACCCCGAAACCAAAGTACAGGCGATCAAAAAGCTGTCAAGTGCTTTCAATCGCTCTGAAAAACGTGCTTAGAGCCGCCTCCGGATCCCCTGCGGAGAGCACGGCGCTCATACAGGCTACCCCCGAGGCGCCAGCCCTGAAACACGCGGGAATGTTGTCAGCTTGCACACCTCCTAAAGCGACGACGGGAATCGGAAAAAGGCAGGCTGCCCGCAATTTTTCCAGCCCCTGGGGGGGACCAAAAATACGCTTCGAAGGGGTGTCGAACACCGGTCCGAAGACCACGAACGACACCCGGGGATCGGCGGCGGCGGCGGCGACCTCGGCCAGGGTGTGGGTGGATAGCGCAATCTCCAGGTCAGGGGCGATGGCATGGACGTCCGCGACCGACATCGAACCGCCCCCCAGGTGGACGCCGTCCGCGCCCCCGGCCAGCGCCACATCGATCCGGTCATTGACGAACAG
>JBDSME010000039.1:0-4752 GCA_039916065.1 Polyangia bacterium | reverse complement strand
CGCACTGGCGGCTGGTGCTGCAGGTCGCCAGGCAGACGCCGCCGTCCAATGCCACACAGGCGGAGCCACCCGGGCAGTCCCGATCCGCCCCGCAGCCCACGGTGCAGTAACCGCCCGGAAATTTGCTTCCGGTCAGGCAGCGCTGGACGCAGTCACCACTGGCGTCACACCGCCCGCCCACCATGCGGCCGTTCGCTCCCACGTCGTCGATCCCGCACCCCATTGCCCACAGGCCCAGAACACCTGCGAAAAGACGGCACAAACGCGACGACATCCACTCAATCCTGGCACACCTGCGCTCCCCGGAGCGAATCTCAGGACGCCTCACGCGCCGCGCTAAGGCCAATGCCGTTCACTTGGCGCTGATGGCAGACGTGTCAGTGGTTCCGAAAGCCTCCCCAGGGGGGGAGGCAGCCGGCCCTCAGGGCCGGCGGAGAGGGGCCAATCCCGGTGATGAAATCAGGTACCAGGTGCTTTACCGTGAGGCGCGGCGTTGCCGCGCTGGATCGCCGGGCAAGCGAGCGGCAACTCGCGTTAGCGGACGCTGCGGACGCAGGCTTCGATGAGCACGTTGCAGTAGCTGTAAACCAGCACCGCGAACAGGCCCATCCCCACCACCTTGCCCAGCACTCCAGCCACCTCGCTCGTCTTCGAGTTCCTCAGCACCGACAGCATCTCGCCCATGGTGACCTCCCCCGTCTCGCTCAAATTGCTTGTCTGCATGACGGGATATTAGGTCGCGGATGGTTAAGAACGCGTTTCCAGAACGTACTTTGTAAGTAACTACTTACTCGACCTCCGCCAGCTTCTGCACCAGGCCGGAGCTGCGCTGGAGGCTCCTGCTTGCGCCCAGGTTGAACAACGAAGCATCGCCTACCACCACCACGCCGTGACGGGCACGCGTCATCGCCGTGTAGAGAACCTCGCGCGTGAGAAGGGGGACGTCGACCTCGGGCAGGATCAGCGCGACCTGCTGGTATTCGGACCCCTGGGCCTTGTGTACGGTCAGGGCGAAGGCCAGCGCCAGGTCGGCTCGAATGGATTCGAGCGGATGAACCAGGACACCATTGCCACCCGCCAGGCCCGTCGCAGTTGCGGCTGTGTCGCCGCGGGCGAAGGCCACACCCAGCCAATCGCCGCGCGGGTGGGCGATGCGCAACACCACGCCGAGATCGCCGTTGGCCAGCCCACGCGTATGATCGTTGCGCAGGACGATCACCGGCTCGCCCGGGATGAACGCCGCGGCCACCGTCGATTCGTCCACGCCGCGCGACAACGCCGCCGCCTGAACCCGCGCGTGCAGCAGTTGGTTGATCGCGACGGTGGAGGTGGTGCGTCCGGCGGTTCGCGTGACACAGAGGATGCGGGCCGCCAGCGTCGCGTCGAGCAGCTCTTTTACCGCCGACAGGTCGCCTCGCCCGTCCGGGTCAAAATTGGCGACGTGATCGCCGACGTGATCGCCGGGATGATCGTCCAGGTGATTGGTGGCGTCGACCCGGTAGCGGCGGTCGAGGGCCAGGTCGAGGTGGCGCTCAGCGACCAGCACCTCGCGGAACCAGCGGTCCAGAAATTCGTCCAGCGCCTTCGCGCTTGCTGCTGGCTCCAGCAGCTCGCTGCCCGCGAACACCAGCTCGGCCGCATGCTCGCGACGGGCCAGAGCGGCGGCCGCGGCGGGGGCGCCGGCATTCACGGCGGCCGCGACCCGCAAGATGTCAGCCCCCGAGGGAGCTTCCGGGTCCATGCGGTGGCTGCGGGTGAGGTGGCACGCCATGGCTGGAGCACCGGCGACCAGATCGCGAAACACGGCGCCCACCTGCACCGAGGGAAGTTGGTCGACATCCCCGATCAGGATCAAGTGGCTGGACGGAGGGACCGCCGCGCAAAGTTGTTCCATCAAGACCAGGTCGATCATCGACGCCTCGTCCACGATCACCACGCGCGCCGGCAGCGGCCAGTCCGAATAAAATTCGGGCAGCGCGGGATCGAGGGGCCGCTGACCTGAAGGCCGGATACCCAGCAGCGTATGCAAGGTCGCGGCGCCCGCGAAGCCCGCGGCCAGCGCCCGATCGGCAGGCGCGGGTGATTCCAGCCGCGCCAGAGCCGCCACGACCGATTCCTTCATGCGCTGCGCGGCGCGACCGGTGGGGGCCGCGAGAGCAATCTGCTCGGGCCCGATGCCCAGCCGCGCCAGGGTGCGCAGCAGTGCCACCACGGTGGAGGTCTTTCCGGTGCCAGGACCACCCGCCACCAGCGTCAGCGGGCGGCTGACGGCGGCGCGCACGGCGAGAAGCTGCTCCGGCGCAAGCGCGAAGGGGCCGGTCGATTGCTGGACCTCCCGCAACGCTTGATCGATGGCATCCGGGGTCGTCCCGGTGGCAACCACCCCCCCACCGGTGAGCCGCGGACGAAGGAGCGCCACCAGCCGTTGCTCCAACCACCACAGCCGTTCCGGATACAGCGCCTCGCGGGTCAGTACGAAGGGGCGCCGCTGTCCCGGGTGCGGAGCAGCCACGGCGTCCAGCTCGAACAGCGCCGAGATGGCCAGCGAAGGTCCCGTCGCTGGCGTGCCAGCTCGGGATACAGGGGACGCCTGGGACGCTCCGGCGGCAGTCGATGGGACCAGCTGGGCAGCCAGCGCGGTGGCAGCGGTCACTGCGGCGTCGTCAAGCCCAAGCCGCGACAAGAACACGGAGAGGCCTTCGGCGGCGAGCGCGGAACGCACCGGCGAGCCGCCGGGCGTCTGGGTGGGTCGTGGCGATGGGGATGGTGGAGCAACATCGAGTGGCAAGCAGGTGGCTCCGGCGTCCACGGCGGCCAGCAAGCCGACCACCAGGCTGGCCAGCGCGCACCGTTCCGCCCGTGGCGCGGAGGCCGCCCAGTGCGAGACCTCCCAGGCCGCCCACAAGATTTCGTCCGGCACATCGTGGGCGGCGAGCGCCGCCCGCGCCGCCCGGGTAAATGGCTCCTCGTCGTCAGGGCGCCCGGTGTCGGGACCATCATCGGCGGCAGCACCTCGCCCAGGCGTGGCCAGCGTGGCCAAAAACAGGGCCCGCGCCGTTCCGTTGGGCAAGAGGCCGGGCAAGCGCGGAGACAGGCGCGGCAGCGACTTCGTGCTCACCAGCCACCTCCGGCGCCGGCGACGCGGCGGCTGGCCAGCTCACGCCTCCAGCTTTCCACGTCGGAGTAGTCGGGGCGATGAACATAGAGGCCATTGTCAACGCGTGCTTGGGGCCGTCGCTCGGGTCCGTCCTCGGTGGCCGCGAGGCCACGCAAGAACAGGTAGACCAGGCCGCCAAAGCGACGGTCGTAGTCGTCGCGCCCCGTGATTCCGAGCAGGCGCACCACCGCCAGCGTGTAGATCTGCACCTGAAGAGCGTAGTTGGCCGAGACATGCGCTTGCACCGCGGCCGCCGCGTAGTCCGGCAGGACGTTGCTCTTCCAGTCGGCGAAACAGACGCGACCGCCGTGTTCGAACAGCACGTCCAGGGCGCCGCGCACGAATCCCCGCTCCTGGACCAGGCGGTCCTCTGGCCAGCGTGGGGATTCTCCGCTCGACGCCGTGGCACCTATCAGCGCTGGCGGCAGAGGGAACAGGAAGTCCACCTCGCGTCGGATGCGCGCGGCCCGTGCCAGGCCGGGCAAGCGTGAACCATCAGGCATGTCGATGGAAACGGTGAGCGCCGCGTGCGCCAACCGCGCCGCTTCGTCGAAATGGCGGCTGTCGCGCTCCCAGCGACGGGACTCCGCTTCGATCAGCCGTCGTATCTCTGGCTGGGCGCGCCAGGTGGCCAGCGGAGGCAGCACGCCCACCGGAGCCTTTTCTAAAATCGCATGGAGAAAGAGGCCAGAGGCCAGGCCCCCGGGCAAGGTGTCGGCGGTGTCGGCGGTATCGGATACCGCGGTCGCGGGAGCACCCGGCGTGGCGGCGCCGGTGCTCTGCAGGTCCAACCGCTCCAGGGGATCGAGTCCGCCACCTGGCGCTCGCGCATCGCCGGTCAGCGCGGTCGGATGATAGCCGCCCTCCGCTTCACTAAGCCGGGAATAGGAGGTGAGGGCGAAGCCGCGTCTCTGCACACGCAGCAACGCCCACCCGTCACTCCCGGCAAGGTCGTCGCCGGCATCGTCGCCAGTTTGGTCGCCACCTTGGTCGCCGTCGCCTTGAATGCCAGCGCTGTCATCGCCGGCGAGAGCCGGCGGGCCATCCTCAACCAGTGGTGCCGGCGGGGACCAGGACGCCAGCGCCTGCTCCAGCCCGGCCGGGGCCGCGGATGTCTCGGCCAGCAGCGACAGTGGCTGAACGCGAAACAGGGCTGCGCCCGACGGCGTCCCCGCCAGCGCCCGCAGCCGCTGATTGACGTGGCGGTACTCCCCGGAGATCTTCTTGAACGGATCGAAGTCTCCGCTGCCGCGCTCGCTCTGCGCCTCCACGTCGGCGTCCGTCGCTGGGAAGAAGGGCAGGTACAGGTGCCGGCGGGCGCGGGTCATGGCCACGTACAACAGCCGTTGCGCCTCGTGGTGGCGCGCCGAATCGATCAGTTCAACGTCGGTCTTGGATCGTGGTTTTCCGGCGCAGCGCCAGCGGGTCTCATGGCGTTGCAAGGCGTGAACCCCACGCCAGAAGCGGATGGCGGTCAGCCCTCCATAGATGAAGACGTAGTCCGCCTCCAGCCCCTTGGCCGCGTGGATGGTCATCACCCGGACCGCCGCGGCCTCGGTCTCCAGCCGCTGGGTGTCGTCCTCACCGGCGGCGGC
>JBDSME010000038.1:0-5286 GCA_039916065.1 Polyangia bacterium | reverse complement strand
TCTCGGCCACGAAGCGGGCGGCGTCGTAGCCGTCCACCACGCGGTGATCCACCGAGATGGAGAGGTTCATCAGATCACGCACCACCACTTCATTGCCCACCACGGCCGGTCGCTTGGCGATCTTGTGTACGCCCAGGATGGCCACCTCGGGGAAGTTGATGATGGGGGTCGCCAGCAGCCCACCCAGCATCCCCAGGCTGGTGATGGTGAAGGTAGAGCCCGAAAGATCTTCGCGCGAAGCCTTCCCCGCCCGGGTGGCCTCGGCCAGGCGATCGATCTCGCCAGCCAGGTCGACCAGGGACTTGCGACCGGCGTCCCGGATCACCGGCACGACGAGGCCGCTGTCGGTGGCGGTCGCCAGGCCGATGTGGTGGGCGCCCCTCTGCACGATCTCCCCGGCTGCCTCGTCGAGGGTGGCGTTCAGCTGCGGGAACTTTTGCAGCGCCCCCACGGTGGCCTTGATGATGAACGGCAGATACGACAGCTTGGTCCCGCGCGCGGCCAGTCGCGCGTTGGCCTTGGCGCGCACCTGAACCAGGTCGGTGCAGTCGATCTCCTCCACATAGGTGAAGTGCGCGGCGGTGTGCTTCGAGTGCACCAGCCGCTCGGCGATCTTCTTGCGCACGCCCCGGAACGGCAGGCGGACATCGCCCTCCTGGCCCTGCTGGCCCGGCTGCCGCGCGCTGCCAGCAGCCCCGGCGGCTTCGACGTCTGCCGCCGCCCCGACCGCCATGCCCCCGGCCCCACGCGTCTGGTGGGCCCGCACATTGTCCGATGTGACCCGTCCGGCGGGTCCCGTCCCCTGGACCAGCCGGATGTCGACGCTCAGGTCGCGCGCCAGCTTTCGGGTCGCGGGGGTGGCCAGCACCGCGGCGCCGCGTTCATTGCTACCGCCCGCCACGACCGCCCCTGAGCCTGCCGGCGTTGCCGTCGACCGGCTGGCGACCCGATCCGCGCTGCCTTCCGAGCCTGCGCCCGGCGCGCCCTGGCCGGGGCTGGCGGAGGCCGCCGCGGCCCCGGCGTCCGCAGCCTTGGTGGCGTCGAGCTCGATGGTGATCAGCACCTTGCCCACCGGGCAAATCTGTCCCTCCGCGTACATGCGCTTGCCGACGGTGCCGGCGCGCGGCGCCGGAATCTCCACCGTGGCCTTGTCGGTCATGATCTCGACCAGCGGCTGATCCTCGCGGACGACGTCGCCCTCCTTCACCAACCAGCGCACCACCTCACCCTCCACCACGCCCTCGCCGATGTCCGGCAGCTTGAACTCGTAAGTCATGGCAGGCTACCGGCGCGGCGGAACACGGACCCGGTCAGGGCGAACATTTCAGAACTCCACCACGCGGCGAACGGCGTCCAGCACGCGGTCCGCGTCGGGGAGGTACTCGTGCTCCAGCGTGTAAGGGAAGGGCGTGTCGAACCCGGTGACCCGCAAAATGGGCGCCTCCAGGTGCAGGATAGCGCGTTCCTGGATGGTGGCGGCCAGCTCCGCCCCGAAGCCGCAGGTGCGCGGCGCCTCGTGCACCACCACCACCCGACCGGTCTTCTTCACCGACTTGATAATCGCATCCACGTCGAAGGGGAGCAGCGTGCGCAGGTCGACGATCTCCAGGTCGTAGCGGCCCGGCAGCGTGGCTGCCTTCTCGGCGGCCTCCAGGCAGGTGTGCACCATGGCGCCCCAGCACAGGATGGTCACCTGGTTGCCGGGGCGCACCACCTTGGCCTCACCGATGGGGATGGTGTAGTCGCCCTCCGGAACCTCGCCGCGCGAAGCCCGGTACACGCGCTTCGGCTCCATGAAGATCACGGGATCGTCGTCGCGGATGCTGGACAGCAACAACCCCTTGGCGTCGTAGGGGTTCGACGGCATCACAACCTTCAAACCCGGGATGTGAATGAACAGCGCCTCGGGCGATTGCGAATGGTAGTGGCCGCCCTTGATCCCGCCGCCCACCGGGGTGCGGATCACCAGCGGCGCCGGATACTCCCCGCCGGAGCGGTAGCGCATCTTGGCCAGCTCGTTCACGATCTGGTCGTACGCCGGATAGATGAAGTCCGCGAACTGAATCTCCGGCACGGGGCGCAGCCCATACAGCGCCATGCCGATGGCGGTGCCCACGATTCCCGACTCCGCCAGCGGCGTGTCGATGCAGCGCTCGCCGCCGAACTCCTCATGAAGACCGGTGGTCGCCCGGAAGACGCCCCCAAAGCGCCCCACGTCTTCTCCCAGCACGATGACGCGCGGATCCCGACGCATCTCCGTTCGGAGGGCATCGTTCACCGCCTGGATAATGTTCATTTCGGGCATCGGCGCCGACAGGGATTACGTCATGCCAGGCCCGGAATCAAGACTGATGGGACCTTGGGCGGGGTTACAATACCGGGCACTACCAGGCGATGGTCGCGCCGGCATTTATGAAATTGACCGCCTGGCTGGGAGTTTCCCTGCCTATGGGCGGCAGGTTTGCGTCCATGGGGTCGGCAATGGCCCGATCATTCCACGTGTGCTGGGCGCGAAAGTATTCCAGCGCCAGATGTACCACTCCCACCGTCTGATACACACCGACGGTCAAGCCCAGGTTTTGCCTCAGCGTCGTGGCGCCGCCAGGGCTGCCCAGCGCCGGATCGTTTTTGCTCTTCTCGAACTGAAATATTCCGGCACCTCCGGCGATCTTGAACTTCTGCTCCCGCAAGACCAGCGCCGCCAGGCCGAAGGCCCCGCGGCTGTTTCGCAGGGTTCTGGTGGCGTCGGCGGTGGTGGGACTCTCGTCGAGGTAAGTGATGGCGCTGAACCCGGCCCCCTGGTAGGCGGCGCCTCCCAGCATAATCGGCCCCATGGCCAGCATGGCGCCCGCCTGGGCACCCCAGCCATTGACGTGGAGGTCTTTTTGCCGGAACACGCCCGGCACACTGTTGTCCGGCACGGTGCCTTCCAGTACCTGCCAGAAACCGCTAGCGAACACCCGGAACAGCTCCTTGTAGTCAAACTTGACCTCACCTTCGAAGCGCGGCAGCGGCGCGCGATTCAACGAGGCGTTGTCGATGGTGGCCGGGTCGTACAGGCCGAGCGACAGCTGCAGGCCCCCCAGGTTGGGTGTTGCGTAGATCAGACCGGCATCAAAGCCCGGGAAAGGGGCGCCGAAGCCCACCATGCCGCAGGCGCCTCCCGAGGCATCGCGAATGCTGCAGGGGTAGCCGAGGCCGTAGTTGTGAGCGATGCTGGCGTCTACCAAAATTCCGCCCCGTCCGAACAAGTCCAGATCGCTGCCCGCCAGCAAGCTGCCCCACCGTCCCTCCATCTTCACGTAGAGCTCGCGCGGATCCATGTTTCCGGCGATGTTCCTGGTGCGACTGCCCGAGATATTCATCCACAGCGCCGCCCGAGCCGTGACCTTGAAATTGGGCGAGTATTCGCGTTGCAGGGTAAATCCCAGCACGCTGGGGATAAAGCCATTGCGCACGCGCGCGGAATGAAGACCCTTCATCGAGTCCTTGGTGTCGTTGGTTCCGGCGCCAAGGGCGTCGGGCTCATCGGGAATTCCGGTGCCGACGGCCATGCTCAGGAAGGCGTTGACGCGGCCGTCAGTGCTAAGCTGCCAGCCGTCGTCCTGGTGCAACAAGATGACCTCCGCCGCCGCGGGCCGGGCCACCAGCAACGAAGCCGTCCCCACTGCCGCCGCCACGGTCACCAGCAGGGTCGATTTCTGTCCACGCGTCATCCGTTCGTCCTTTCGGTGATCTTTTCCCAGTGTCCCGTTCGCGCCGACCGTTCGATGGCGTCGAGGACACGTTGATTTTGCTGTCCGTCTTCGAAGTTCGGGCGGGGCGACTTCCCTTCGGCGACGCCGCGAACGAAATCGTGAATGGTATGGGTGAACGAGTGCTCGTAGCCGATGATGTGACCGGGGGGCCACCAGGCCGAGAGGTAAGGGTGCTTGCCGTCGGTCACCGAGATGGTGCGGAACCCGCTGTTCGGTCCCTGCTCGGTGTAGACCTCCAGCTCGTTCATGCGCTCCAGGTTCCACACCAGGCTCCCGCGCGAGCCGTTGATCTCCAGGCAGTTGTAGTTCTTGCGGCCGGGGGCGAAGCGCGTCCCTTCGTAGTAACCGATGGCCCCGCTGGCGAACTTGACCAGAGCCTGCGCGGCATCGTCGACATCCACCTTCCCCTTCTTCGTGGGATCGCCGGGCAGGGGGCGCTCCGTGATGAAGGTCTTCAACAAGCCCGAGACTTCCACCGGCTCACCCGCCAGATAGCGCGACAGATCCATGGTGTGCGAGAGGATGTCGCCCAGGGAGCCCGACCCGGCGCGGGCCTTCTCCAGCCGCCAGACCCGCGGGAAATTGGGGTCGACGATCCAGTCCTGCAGGTAGACCCCGCGATAGTGGTGGATGTCGCCCAGCTCGCCCGCGTCGATCATCTGCTTGGCCAAAGTGACCGCCGGACAGCGCCGGTAGTTGTGACAGAGCATGTGGACGACGCCTGCCTTCTTCACCGCGGCCAGCATCTGCTCCGCTTCGGCCAGGGTGTTGGCCAGGGGCTTTTCACAAAGGATGGCCTTGCCGGCAGCAGCCGCTGCCACCGCTATCTCGGCGTGTGAATCACCGGGGGTGCAGATGTCGACGACGTCGATGTCCTTGCGGGCCAGCACCTGCTGCCAGCTGGTGGCGTGCTCCTCGAATCCGAGACGGCCGCGCGCCTCGGCCACCTTGGCTTCGGTGCGTCCCACCACCACCTTCATTACCGGTTCGACGGGCAGATCGTCGAAGAAATGCCCCACCTGACGCCAGGCGTTCGAATGCGCCCGCCCCATGAAGTCGTACCCGATCAGGGCAACGTTCAGCTTCTTCTTTGCCATCACGCTGATTCCTCTCGCTCAGGTCCAGTACGCCACGCGCCCTCGGCCCTGGACGGGGATGTCCTGCGCCGGCAGCACCTCATGATGAAGGGCGTACATGCAGGCGGCCGCTTCATCGATCTTCCGCGCGAACGCGATGGAACCCTGCAGGATCGGCTTGAGGCGCGCCTTGTCCTGGATCCGGGCCCGTGGGTATTCGTGCTCGATAACCAGGGCGGTGTTGGCCACGTCCAGCTTCAACAGCTCGCGTGCCGCCAGCTGATGGTCCAGCCAGTCCACAGTGCGGTTCTGCAGATAGCCCAGTGGATCGTGCTTGGCCGTGCCAGGAAGCTCGTGCTCGCACAGCACCGTCTGCTTCTTCCAGGCGTTGCTGTGATCGGCCGGGTTGGGCGAGGGCTGACCATTCTTCCAGTCGCCGCGTTCCACCGTCT
>JBDSME010000037.1:0-2651 GCA_039916065.1 Polyangia bacterium | reverse complement strand
GCAGCGACCCGGCTGCGGGTGATCAGCGCGGCCAGCAACAGGGTCAGGATCACCACCGTACCGGCGGCCAGCCGGTGGCTGTGCTCGACGGCGACGCCCCCTTCCATCTTTGGGATCATGGTCCCGTAGCAGGTGGGCCAGTCGGGGCACGCCAGGCTGGAACCCGTTCCGTGGACGAGCCCGCCTATCAAAATCAGCAAGTAAGTCGCGATCGCGGTGGCGATGGCGAATGCGTGGACCAACATCGGGGCGCTTTATAGCGCGGATTGGCTGGAGTGTATCGCCAGTCCGTTCACGATCTCGCGGGCGCGGTCGATCGCCGCGGGCAGGTCACGCCGAATTGATAGTTTGCCAGCCGTTTCGACGATCTTGGCCCGGGTCAGCAGCTCGAGCGGTTGACGCTGCACGCCGCACAGGATGATCTGGCAGCCGGCGTGGTACAGGCGCGACAGGGAGCTCTCCAGCGCTACCAGCCCGGTGGCGTCCATGGCGGGGACGTGCTCCAGGCGAATGATCAGCACCTTGGTGCGCTGGCCCCGGTCGGCGAGCTGGCTGGTGGCCTTCTGGGCGGCGCCGAAGAACAGCGGCCCGGCGATCTCGTAGATGGCTACCCCCTTGGGCAGCTCGGCTTTCTGGGCGGGGTGGTGGGGTTGGGATGTCCCGACGGCGATGTTCTGGTCGGAGTCCAGATCTCCGATCAAGCTGACCCGGGTCAGCTCCGCCATCCGCCGCATGAACAGCAACGCCGCCAGAACGATCCCCACCGAAACGGCGACCACCATGTCGAACACCACGGTCAGGCCGAAACAGGTCAGCAGTATCACCGTGTCACTGCGCGGGGCCACCCGGGCGATGTGCGCGAAGTGCTTCACCTCCGAGATGTTCCAGGCCACCAGCAGCAGCAGGGCGGCCATCGCCGCCATGGGCAGGTGGCCGATCAGAGGAGCCAGCGCCACCACCGACACCAGCACCGTCAAGGCGTGAACGATCGCCGCCACGGGAGACCGCCCCCCGGAGCGAATGTTGGTGGCGGTCCGGGCGATGGCCCCGGTGGCGGGGATACCGCCGAAGAATGGCGTGATCAGGTTGCCCACACCCTGAGCCAAGAGCTCGGCGTCGGGATCGTGTCGCGTCCCGGCCATTCCGTCGGCGACCACCGCCGAGAGCAACGACTCGATTCCCCCCAGCATCGCCACCGCGAAGGCGCCCGGCATCAGCTCGCGCAAGGTGGCCAGCGACAGCACGAACGGGTGCCCATCGGGTCCCGGGGCGTGCCAGGGGAGCATGGGCAAGGGGGGCAGGGGGGGCACGCCGTCGAAGACGTGTCCTCCGATGGAGACGTGAAATCGGCGCGCCACCGTGGCGACATGCACCCCCGGCACCAGATGTTCCAGCGCCACGGCAAGCAGGGCCGCCACCGGCAGGGCGATCAGCGGCGCCGGGATGCGCTGGGTGGCGCGCCGAACCCCCACCAGCAGGATGAGCGTGGTCGCCCCGATCGCGAAGTCGGGCAGCGAAACGGTGGCGCGCGCGTCCCACATGGCGGCCACCCGGTCGAAATAGTGCTCCGGCGTGCTGATCAGGGTCAGACCGAAGAAATCCTTGAGCTGGAGGGTGGCGATCACCACGGCGATGCCGGCGGTGAACCCGGTGGTGACCGGGTGAGGAATGAACTCGATGAACTGCCCCAGGCGGCCCACCCCCATTCCGATGAGCAACAGGCCACCGAGCATGCCCGAGGTGAGCAGCCCCGCCAGCCCAAACCGCGCGTAGATGGGCGCCAGGATGACGATGAACGCCGCTGTGGGTCCGGTGACCTGCGTGCGCGATCCGCCCAGCGCCGCCACCACCACCCCCGCCACGATGGCGGTGTACAGGCCGTGCTGCGGCGGAACTCCCACCCCGATGGCCAGCGCCATCGCCAGCGGCAGAGCGACCAGGCCCACCACCAGGCCGGCCAGCACGTCGCGCTTCAGATCGGCGCGCGTGTAGCCTTCGCGTACGACCGCGCGCAAGGCCGCGGCCGGCAATCGCGAGAATCGCTTCCCCGCGAGCGTGGACTGATAGCGCGTGAGCGCCATTCAGATACCGAGGTACCTGCTGCAGTTGCTGCAGTTGCCGCAGTTGCCGCAGTTGCCGCAGTTGCCGCCACGCCCCGCGGCCGCCTCAGTCCCCATGCACGTTGCGCCCTCCGCTCAGGAACCCGCGAAGTCGAAGGACGCCGTGGCCGGTCCGCCTCCGTCGGCGACCGTCACCTGCGCGGTGCGGGTGCCCAGGCGTTCGTGCCAGGCTTCCAGTGTGTAGCTGCCCGGGGGAAGTCGGTCGATGATGAAGGTGCCGTCCGCGCCGGTTACGGCGAAGAAGGGATTGGTCGCCACGGCGACGTAGCCGGTCATCCACGGGTGCACGTCGCACTTGAACTTGATCACCTGGCCCCCGTCGCTGAAGGTCTTGGACATGGGGCCCATGCCGGGAATTTGCGCCTGGTTGAAGATCGTCGACGCGCCCTTGTAGGTGTGGACGTTGTGCAACGTCTGGTCGCTGTTCTTGATCTGCACCGTCTGGCCGGCCATGACCGCCTGCACGCGCGGCCGGTACATGCAGCCGCTCTGGTCGACGATGGCTTCGACCTTGGGGGCTTCATAGGACCC
>JBDSME010000036.1:0-4277 GCA_039916065.1 Polyangia bacterium | reverse complement strand
TTTCTAGTCGGGGGTGTCTTGACAGCGGGAGGGGGGGCGCACGTACTCGCCTCCAGCCACCGCGAAGCACCGTTCATCACGCAAATGCCCAAGGTGGATGGCACGGATTTGTATGTTTTCAACAGTTACGAGGCAGGGCGAACAGGGTACGTCACCTTACTCGCCAACTACTTCCCTCTGCAGGAGCCAGGCGGCGGGCCGAACTACTTCACGATGGATCCCAATGCCCTCTACGAGATCCACGTCGACAACGACGGCGACGCCAAGGAAGATATTTCCTTTCAATTTCAGTTTCAAAACAAGCTCAAAGGGCTGAAAGTCCCCGTTGGGGACAAGATGGTCGACGTCCCCTTGGCGAACATCGGTCCCGTCACGGATGTCGATCAGGCATCGCTCAACGTTGCGGAGACGTATAGCCTGACGGTGGTCAGGGGCGGACGCCGCACCGGGACTGCCATGCCGGTGACCAACGTGGCCCCCGGCACCGCTGTGTTCGAGAAGCCGGCCGACTACATCGGAACCAAGACCTTCCCCGATTACGCTGCGTATGCCGCCGCGCGCATGTACGACATCAACATTCCCGGCTGCACGGGCAAAGGTCGCGTGTTCGTGGGGCAGAGGGCCGAAGGCTTCGCCGTAAACGTCGGCATGATCTTCGACCTGGTGCACGCCCCTCCCGCGGTGGTGGTTGGCGGCGGAACGGCCGCCGGGCGGTCATTGGTTGAAAACCCCCTCTACACCAAGAACGTCACCACGTTGGCGCTGGAGGTTCCGGCGGCCTGTCTGGTGGCCACCGGCAAAACGATCATTGGTGCCTGGACCACGGCCAGTGTTCGCCAGGGACGGGCGATTAATCCGAAGGGCACCTACGACATGCCCGCCAAGGAAGGCGGCGCGTGGGCTCAGGTTTCGCGACTGGCCAACCCATTGGTGAATGAGGTGGTGATCGGCCTCAAGGACAAAAACCTCTTCAACTCGAGTGAGCCGAAGGACGACGCGCAGTTCGCCACCTACGTGACCAACCCGTCACTGGCCAAGTTGCTGGAGGTCTTGTTTGGCAGCGCGGGAGTTATGGCGCCGACAAAATTCCCCCGCGGCGATCTCGTCGCCGCATTTCTGACCGGAGTGGAAGGGGTCAACAAGGATGGATCGACCGCTGAAATTATGCGCCTCAACACCGCGCTGCCGCCAACGCTCACCGCTCAGAATAACTTGGGGGCTGCCGGCTGTTTCAAGCTGGGGGCGCTCGACACCACCTTGCCGGGCTGCGATCCGGCGGGCTTTCCCAACGGCCGACGTCCTGGTGACGACATCGTCGACATCGAACTGCGCGTGATGATGGGATACTTGCTCCCCGCCGCCGATGCTCCATCGGGACAGCTTCCCTTTACCGATGCGGTGCTTCAGGATGCTTCTCAGTTCGACGTGAAGTTTCCGTACCTCAAGACTCCGCATCCGGGCGCTACCGGCCCCACGATGTGAACGGAGGACATCATGAAAGCAATAAATGCGTTTCGCGTAGGAGCCCTCCTGCTGATGTCAGGAACCATGGGGTGTGGTGATTCAAAGCCCGCAAACTCAAACGGTGGTGGAGTCGGGCACGTAGGTACGGGGGGACAGGGCGGTAGGCCAGTTGGCGGGCGCGGCGGCAGCGGCGGTGGTACTGCAGGCACGGGAGGAGCAGCGGGGGCAGCAGGGGGTGCTGGTGGCCAAATGGGCCCCGGCGAATTCACCGATTTCGTGAAGGGTCTTATTCAAAACAAGACCACGCCTAACGGTCTTCCGGAGACAATAGATGACAAGACGTTCAAGGACTCGATGAATCCAGCAGCCTTCGATAGCCTCTTCCCTTAGAGGCAGCGAGGATGACCGAAAGACGCCCCAAGCGCGCGCTGATGATTGCAGGTGCCGTCATCAGCGTCGCGCTTACGGGCGTTTTTTTGCATGGGCGGACCTCCGGCGCTGGCATGGGAACCCGTCCTTACACGCCGACCTCGGACGATGTTGTGGTGGAGCAGCGCGGGCGACCGTCGCGTGATGCGGCAGCATCACAACGAGCCGCTCTTCGGCAGGCGTTGGCTGAAAGACCGGCCGATGACACCCTGGCTACCCAACTGGCACGGCTAGAGATCGAGGAAGCACGGCGCCGCTCGGACCCGCGGCATTTGGGTTACGCGCAGGCGGCCCTGCAGCCGTGGTGGCACACGCAGGCGCCCCCGGTTGGCGTTTTGGTTCTGCGGGCCACCATCCGGCAGTCCCGCCACGAATTCCAGGCGGCGCGTGCCGATCTCGATCAGGCGGTGCATCGGGCGCCCGACAATGCCCAGGCGTGGCTGACGCGGTCGACTGTGCTGTCGGTTCTGGGACTGTATGAGGGGGCGCGCGTCAGTTGCGAACCTCTGCGCCGGCTGACGTCGATTCTGGTGGCGGAGGTCTGTTTTGCGGCGGTGGATGGCGTGACAGGGAGTGCCCAATCCGCTGCCACCAGGTTGAACGATGCTCTGGCAAAAGCCTCGCCCGACGACGACAGGGGCTGGGCCCTCTCCGTGCTTGCGGATCTGGACGCTGTACGCGGCCATCCGGCGGATGCGGAGACGCATTTGCGGGCGGCCTTGGCGGCCAATGCGGACGATTCCTATAGCAGGGGCGCCCTGGCCGACCTGTTGCTGGACACCGGTCGCTATGGCGAAGCCATCAGCGTCGTCGATGGCCGCGAACAGAACGACGGGTTGCTTCTACGAATGGCCATCGCCGAGCACGCGGCGGGATCACCAAAGTCGGGCGAACACGCTTCGGAACTCGCGTCTCGCTTCCAGGCCAGTCGAGTCCGCGGGGATCAGCTTCATGGCCGCGAAGAGGCCCGCTTCGAACTGATGGTCCGCGGCAACCCGCCGCGCGCCCTGGAACTAGCCCGCGCAAACTGGGCGACTCAACACGAACCTGCGGATGCCCGCATCCTCTTGGAAGCCGCCGCCGCCGTGGGAAGCTCTGAGGCGGCCGGGCCAGTGCTGCAGTGGTTGGCCGAGACTCACAACGAAGATGGACGGTTGGCCCTCCTGGCGGGAAAGCTCCGCCAATCCGCGAGATCAGCGAGATGAGCGACAGAAGCGAATGAGGGAGGTGAACGTCCGTCCCTTCATCCGCGTTGCGCTCTTGACCGCCGCGCTTTGCGTGGAAACCGCTCCCGCCGAGGCGCACAAACCGAGCGACAGCTACCTGACGCTCAAGCGAGAAGCTGCAAGCGAATTCAACGTACGGTGGGACATCGCCGTGCGCGACCTCGACTATGCGTTGGGGCTTGATCGCAACGGCGACGGCTCGATTACCTGGGGCGAGGTTCGCACGGCTCAGTCGCCGATCTTCGCCTATGCGATCTCACGCCTGACAGTACAGCGAGGGGGTACGGCGTGCGACCCCGATCAACCCGTGTTTAGCCTGGTCCATCATTCGGACGGGAACTATGTCGTCCTGTCGTTCCGCATCACCTGCTCTGGTGCGTCAGTCGCCGCCGCCGTCATCGACCTCGACTACCGCCTGCTGTTCGACGTCGATCCGCAACACCGCGGCATCGCGCATATGGAAGACAGCGGCGGCGGAGCGGTCATATTCGATATCGACCACCACGCAGGACGCCTGCAATGGTCGGGGCCATCAAACCGCACCGGCGACTTGCTGGCGGCGATCAGAAGCGGCGTGATGCACATCTGGAGCGGCTACGACCATTTGCTCTTTTTGATAGCCCTGCTGCTGCCATCGACGCTCAGGCGCGCTCCCGGCGCGAGTTGGGCGGGGGTACCAACGCTAGGGTTAGCATTGCGAGAAGTTGCCAAAGTGGTGACGGCTTTCACTCTCGCCCATTCGCTGACCTTGACCCTGGCGGCGCTCGGCATCGTGACCCTGCCCTCGAAACTGGTGGAGATCCTCATCGCCGCCTCCGTGGTGACGGCGGCGCTCAACAACCTGCTCCCCTTTGCCCGCGCTCACGGATGGATGATCGCATTTTCACTGGGTCTATTGCACGGTTTCGGATTCTCCGCCGCGCTGACGGACGCCGGATTGTCAGGGAGATCCCTACTCGCGACGCTGTTCGGATTCAACGTGGGGGTCGAGATGGGTCAACTGGCGATCGTCGCGCTCTTCGTGCCGCTGGCATTTGCCGCTCGCAACAGCTGGGCGTATCGGCGGGTGGTTCTGATCGGAGGATCGGCGGCGATAGTGGGCGTGTCGCTGGTTTGGCTGATCCAGCGCGTGATGGCCTGAGTCAGCCTGACAGGCCT
>JBDSME010000035.1:0-3642 GCA_039916065.1 Polyangia bacterium | reverse complement strand
GAGACTTTGCGTCGTCGGGTCTCGCCGCAAAATTGCTCAGCTCCTGTAGTCCCTTCGGCGAGCCACACTGCCCGACCTGGTTGAAGAGCGCCCCGATGTCAAGGTGCAAGGTCTTTCCCGCGTGCCAGAGACGGCTCAAATGAACCAGGTTCTCGTGGGTGTCGAAGCGACAATCCTCCAGACAGTAGGCGGTCAACCCATCCTCGATGTGCTTCGCATCCTTGTCGACCAGGGCCCATTCAGCGCAGCGGTCACCGAGGTGCAGCAGCGGTAACCAGTACTCCTGGGGAATCTGCTCGCGCACCTGGTATCGCAACGCGGGGTCCGCCTTGCGATAGGCATGCGCAATCTCGCCGAATCGAGCGTCCAGCGGCGACGGGACCGCTTCCGGCGCACCCGCCTTCGCCTCCTCCAGCAGGTCCACAAGGACGAAGAAACCACCACCCGCCAGATCCATTTTTCCTGCTGTCGTCATTGGTGCCTCCTTTTGATCAGCCCGGACCAGCCCCGACTCTGCCCGATAACGACAGCGCAAGCGACTGGTTGTGTCGACGCTGTTGCGCGGCGCATCGGTCAGAGGGCTGATCGGGAGATGAGTGGGCGTACGGCGGCCCTGCCAGCCCAGACCTTTTTCTCACTGCACTCTTGGACTCCCTGTGCAAGGTCTTCGAACCGAACGGTGATTGGCTAGTCCCCTTCCGTCAAATCTTCACCACTTTTCCGGCACGCGTCGCCCGAAGTGTTTCCGAAAAGCACGGGCTTGCCGCCTGGCATGATCGGTGCTGTACCTGCCGACATGATAAAAGGCGTGGCAGGCGTTCTGGCGCTTGTGTTCGGTGGTGCCGGGTGCGGTGTGTGCGACGGATACGATTCGTTGTTGCTGACGGTCGCGGTGCATTCCACCAGCGATTTCAACTGGGAGTCGATGGCTGGTCGCACCACCAAGACCGGCATCCCGCCCGAGTTCCTGGCCTGGGAGGCCGCCATCCACGAGGCCTCGACGGCGGCGCCGTCGTCGAGTGTGCTGGCGCTGAACGGCCCTGGAGGCACGCTGTATCTCGATATTCCTTTACCTCTGACCGCCGGGCAAACCTTGCCGGTGGTCGCGGACGACACTCTGGCAGACATCTCCTTTGCCAACCTCGGCCCGCCGCGGGAATCGATCGGCGCGCGGTTCGATGACTTCTGTTCCAGCGTGTCATTCGAGGACTCCGCTGCGTGCGGCGCCTACGAGCCACCGATCCAGGGGACGGGCCGGGTCGTCGCCACCAGCCCGCTGCTGATTCACGTCGACTTCACGATCGAAGGCTGGCCGGGTGGGCAGATTCCCCCTCATCTGGTCGTGCAGGGTGACCTCGCCTTCAGCGCCACCCGCGGCCGGGCCTGCCCGAACGACTGAGAGCGCGAGAGCAGCAGCGACGGCGGCCCGCGAAGCGCGGGGGCGGTCCCGGGCGGACGGGGTGGGAAGTTGACGGAATGGATGAAACCTAAGTGGACGACCTGCAGATCCAGTTCACGATGTTGGGAAGCGATCGAATGGCGGTGTATTGGTTCAGCCCATCGAACCAGCCGCCCGGCCATCTGCGCGAGCTCCATGTCCAGGATCTCGTGACCCCCACCGAAGTGCTATTCGCGCTCGACAAGCCACAGCAGCTGGCGGGCCTCAGGGACGGCAACGTCGCCGTTCTGCGCGACGGCGCCGTGAAGATCTACCAACCCGACGGAACCCTGAAATGGATGCCCGCTTTTCTGGGCCCGATCACGGCTATTGCCAGCGTCGACGCGGGTCCCCTGGCGTTCGCGTCGGGCGGCGATCTGTACTGCGCCCGCTCCGCGACCGACATCGTCCGTCTGACCGACAGTTCGACGGAGGAGATGCTGTTTCCGTGAAATCCGCCGGCCACGCCCAGAAGATGGGTTCGTGCTCAGCTATCCGCCGGGCAAGCAGCGCACCACCCGCTACCCGCCCGAGCCCTGGCACGGCCGTTTCGTGGGACAGCAGGTTGCCTCAGAGGTAGTCTCCGAACACGGGAGGACAACGGGATATGAACCAGACGACGAGACGTGGGTGCGTGGCGCTGTTGGTGCTGGCTGCTGGTTGCAGTTCGAGCAGTGGCGGGTCGCCGGGGGCGGGTGGGCGTGGCGGGGCGGTGGGGGGCGGTCCGGAAACAGGCGGTAGCGCGGCGGCGGGGGCAACCGGAGGAGCCGGCGGCGCCACCTGGCTGACGCCACCGATAGTCCCTGCGACGCTGGCGGTCCCAGCCGGGGCCGTGCTGGCTCTTCACAATCACGCCGTAGGCCAGCAGATCTACACCTGCACAGCCATGTCCAGCGGCGGGACGGGCGGCGGGGCGGGCGCCGGCGGGGCTGGCGCCTCGTACGCGTGGGTGCTCAAGCAGCCGGACGCGAAGCTCTACGATATGAGCGGAGCCCAGGTGGGCACGCACGGTGCGGGCCCGAACTGGACGTCCACTGTCGACGCCAGCGTCGTCAACGGCACCAAGATCACCCAGGCCGACGCGCCGAAGTCGGACGCCATCCCCTGGCTGCTCCTCAAAGGCACGTCGGCCAGCACCTCGGGTGTGTTCAGCACGATCACCTACGTCCAGCGGGTGAACACGGTGGGGGGCAACGCCCCGGCGACCGGATGCGATTCGACGACCGTGAACACCGACACGGGCTTCGACTACAGCGCCGACTACTACTTCTACACGGGCGGTGGTCCGGGGGCGGCCTGGTTGACGCCGCCCGCGAACATCCCGGCAGCGATCGCCGTGCCCACCGGAACGACGTTGAAGGTGCACTACCATGCCATTGGTGCGCAGATCTACACCTGCACGGCCAGCTCGGGAGCTGCTGGCGCGGGCGGATCTGGTGCGGGCGGAGTGGGCGGGGCAGGGACATACAGCTGGGTGTTGAAGGCGCCCGACGCCGTCCTCTACGATCAAAAGTTCAACCGGGTCGGCTCGCACGGCGCGGGCCCGAGCTGGTCCTCGAGCTTCGACGGAAGCGCCATCAATGGAACTAAGATCGCTCAGGCGACTCCGCTCGCGGGGGCGATCCCTTGGCTGCTGCTCATGGCCACTGCGATCACGGACAGCGGCGTGTTTAGCGACGTGACCTACGTGCAGCGGCTCGCCACCGTGGGCGGCGTCGCCCCCGCAGGCGGCTGCGATTCGACGACCGTTGGGATGGATACCAGTGTGGGCTACTCGGCCGACTACTACTTCTTCACGGGTGGCGCGGCCGGTGCGGGGGGAAGCGGCGGCGGCAGCGCGGGCAACGGGGGCGCCGCTGGGAGTGGCGGCGGCAGCGGGGCGGGCGGCTCCGCTCAATAAACCCAGGAGTCGTCAATGACAGCCCGGCCTGTTGAGCATGGGCGGACTCATCTTTGGTGGTCGACGAACGGCCAGTACACGCGGTGCTTGGCGCCCGCTTCCGGTGGGATGAGCCGTGAAAGCGGGCAATATCCCGGGTGGGGGAGGCGACAGAATCTCCCTATCTTGGACAAACGGTTGTAGAGCCCAAATCCAAATGTCCCCATTCGCCCAATTAGAAATGTCCCCTTTTGGTCGCATAACGCGACCGTGGAGGCGGGCACATGGCGAAGGGGTTCTTGAGGATGTCCGCAAAAGAGATCGA
>JBDSME010000034.1:0-2999 GCA_039916065.1 Polyangia bacterium | reverse complement strand
GGCAGCTGAAACCCGGCATGGAACGCGCGCTCATCCGCTGCGATACCTCGCCGGATGTCTGGTCGGGCACGCAGCTCATCGGCGGGGCCGGCACGCCAGCCATTCTTTTCACGAACGTGCCCCCACGGGGCGCGACCGCCGCGCTGGAAGGCCGCGTCGAGCACGTCCGCCCCGCGGAGCAGCAGGTCGCCGTCTACATCCTGGTGGGGGGGGTGTGGTGGTCCAAGCCCACCACTCAGACACCGTCGACGCGCATCTGGCCCGACGGAACGTTCCAGGTCACGGTGGTCACGGGAGGCGACGACGCCCAGGCGACGGAGCTGCGCGCCTACCTGTTGCCAGCCGGAACCCCTCCCCCTCTGGCGACGGGCGCGTCCGCCGAGCTCCCCCCCTCCCTCACTGGCTATCCCGTCGCTCAAGCGTCGCGCTGAGAGAGGCAGGGCCGCCTCCGGCTCCTCGTCAGCGGGAGGTGGACCTTGAAATTCGGGACAGAAAATTGTCGCCGCCGGTTGTCGATCTCCCCCGGCCCTGTTCGTCGTTGAGGCAGAGGCAGAGACACAGGCCAATTTGTGAAACAGGAGAAGACCATGCGATTCATGATGTTGATCAAGAGTGACTCCAAGTCCGAAGCCGGCGTGCTCCCCGACCAGCGGGAACTGGCCGAGATGGGCGCCTTCAACGACGAGATGACCAAGGCCGGTGTCATGCTGGCAGGAGAGGGGTTCCACGCCAGCGCCAAGGGGACGCGCGTGCGCCGTTCCGCAAAGAAGACCGCCGTGATCGAGGGCCCGTTCGGAGATCCCCGCAAGCTGGTGGCTGGCTTCTGGGTGATCCAGGCTCCCAACCTGTCCGAGGCGGTGAAGTGGGCCAAGCGGGTGCCTGGGACAGACGGCGAAGTCGAGCTCCGCCCCCTTTTCGAGCTATCCGACTTCCCCACCGATCCCGCCGAGAAGCCCGATGGCTGGAGGGAACAGGAGGAACGTTTCCGGGCCGGCGCCGCGAATCCGTCCGCGCCCGCGACCGCCCCCGATACCGCCGCCGGTGCCCCGACCGGGGCTCCCGCGCGAAAGGCCGGCACCACGCGCTACATCACGATGCTCAAGGGTGACGAGAGGACCGAGTCGGACGCGATGCCGACCGAGAAGGTGCTGGCGGAGATGGGGGCCCTGATGACCGAGCTGGCGACGTCTGGCGCCCTGCTGTCCGGTGAGGGCCTCAAGCCCAGCTCGAAAGGGGCACGCGTCAAGCTGTCGGCTCCGCGCACGGTCATCGACGGGCCATTCGCCGAGGCCAAGGAGCTGATCGCGGGCTACTGCATCATCCAGGTCGCCTCGAAAGAAGAGGCGGTCGACTTCGCGAAACGCTGGATCCAGATCCACGCCGACGGCGTGGGCGCTGCCGAGAGCGTGATCGAGATCCGGCAGCTCTTCGAGGCACAGGACTTCGCCGTCTGAGCAAGCGAGCGGGCATCCGTCAGGGCTGCTAGGGCGATGCGGGGCAGAGCGCTTCGTGCCCCGCGCCCGGATTGCCGGCCCCGCCGGAGTCGCCCGCGGGGCTGAGCTGCGCGGAGACAAACCTGCTGATCGCGGCGGAGGCGGCGCGCCCTTCCTCGGTGGTGTCGTCCTGCAGCTGCTGGCGGAGCTCCTCGATGATCTGCCGCCGCTCGCGTGGACTGCGCCGTCCGTCGCAGGCGATCTCCATGAGCTGTCGGGACAGGTCACGGGCAGCATTTCGGATATTCTCGGCCCGGATCGTGGCGGCCTTGCGGACCCTGAGCTCGCGCGTGGCCACCAGGAAACGGGCCTTCTCGTACCGATACGGGTCTTGTCCGGAAATCCGCATCACTTCGTCGGTGAGGTCGAAGGTGCCCGTCAAGCCTATCGGCAGCAGATCCAGCGGCTCGCTGCATTGCCGGCAGGCCTCTCGCGGATCGGGACGGTAGGGAGTCAGCAGCGGATTCACCAGAAACGAGGTGTCATTGGGTGTCCGCGGATCGCGCTGCGGAACCTTCCCATGCCGCAGTAGCCCAGTCACGGTTGCCTGCAGGCTGGGGATGTTCTGAGGTCCGCTCACCGGGAGGAACGGCAGCAGAGTCAGCAGCGTCAGGTGCTTGTCCACGAACCGGACCGCCCCGTCCCGGGCGACGTACGCCGAGAAGCCTTTTCCCTCATAGATCAGCTCGCCGGAACCACTCTTGGACGGGCGAAGGGGGTACTCGCCGGCCCTGGGCGGCGGCGGTCCGCTGTCCGCGCGCGGTCCCGCCGCAGCGGTCACGCCCGCGTCGGGACTGGCGTTCGCGGCCGACCGGCTGGCGGCGGCAAAAAAAACCATAAAGACCATCGCCGCCTTTTGCACGGCCGCCACGCCTCTCACGTTCCTGAGGATAGGACGATGTATGGGACGCCTGTCTACTGAAAGTGGATGTTTCGCATCTTCCCGAGGGCGCTGATGATGTCCAGGTGCGCGTCGAAAACCGACTGGTTGGCCTGGATGCGGGTCAGGATGGTCCCGGGATAAGAGGTGATGCACGATTCGGTCTCGTTCCGGTAGACCTCCATGCGGTGGCGAATCACTTCATCAGAGGCGTCGTCGGACCGGTTTTGCGCCTGGGCGCGCCGGCGGATTCGGTCGATGACGATGTTCTCGTCGTACACGGAAAGTTTGAAAATCTTGATCACCTCCACCACGTCGCGCAGGCGGTCCACCTGGCGCCGGTTCCGCGGGATCCCGTCGATCACCAGCAGATCGTGGGGGCCGTTGCCCAGAGGCTGGACGTGCAAGGTGAACAGGTCCATCACCAGATCATCCGGAACCAGGTTGCCCCGGCGAACGTGCCCCTGCACCGCTTCATACAAGGGATGGGCCGCGGTGAGGCCCCGCAGGATGTCACCCATGGCCACGTGATCGAACCCCGGCAAGGCGTTCAGGATCTTGCCCTGGGTTCCTTTACCGCTGCCTGGATAACCGAAAAGGAGGATGGCCTTTTTCATGACGTTTTG
>JBDSME010000033.1:0-4661 GCA_039916065.1 Polyangia bacterium | reverse complement strand
GTGGGCAGATCGATGGTGCCGAGCACGTGCAGCAGCGTGGACTTCCCCGCCCCCGACGCGCCCACCACCGACACGATCTCTCCCGGGTGAATCTCGAACTCCAGGCCGCGCAAAACTGGCAGCGTCCGCCCGGTGTGTTCGAAGACCTTGGTGAGCCCTCGCACCACGACGTGGGCGCCGGCAGGCGCGGGGGTGCTCATAGGGGGCGCTAACCTAGTCGGCGCAATCTCAGGTGTCAACGCGCGCAGCCACTGCACAAAGCTTGGGACTCCGCGCCTTTAGGTGGGGTTGCCTGACACCTATTCGTACCGCAGGCCGTCGACCGGCCGCATGCGCGAGGCCAGGAACGCCGGATACAACGTCGCCAGGCAGCACAACCCGACGGCGGCCAGGGCCACCGAGGTGATCTCTCCCGCGCGCATCACCACCGGCAGGCTCTGGATGTAGTAGACGTCCGGATCCAGGGGGAGACCGAACCGCGAGATGAGCACGCAGGTGCCGATCCCCAGGGCCAGGCCCAGCCCCAGCCCCACCAACCCGATGTAGAGGCCCTCCGCGAAGAAGACCCGCAGGATACCGCCGTCGGTGGCGCCCATCGATTTCAGGATGGCCACCTCGCGCCCCTTTTCGGTGACCAGCATGATCAGGTTCGAGACAATTGAAAACGATGCCACAAGGGCGATGAAGGTCAGCACGATGAACATGGCCAGCTTCTCCAGCCTCAGGGCCATGAACAGCGCACGGTTGAGCTCCTCCCAGGAACGGACCTCGTATCCGGGGCCGAGGAGCTTGGCGATCCGCTCGCTGGTCTGGGCGGCACCATCGGGGTGGTCGGTGCGCACCTCGATGCCGGTGACCTCGCCCTGCATTCCCAGGAACTTCTGCGCATCCTCCAGGGCCACGTAGGCCAGCTTGGAATCGAACTCGTACATGCCAGAATAAAAATGGCCCACCACGCGAAAAGATTTCAGCTTGGGCATGGGACCATTCGGCCCCGAGCCACACAGCGGACATGCGACGTCAACCTCGCTGCCCATGTACACCCGCAGCGAATGGGCAAAGAGCTCTTCGCCCAGGAGGATGCCAGGCAACTGCCGCGCCGGCGGCAGCGCGCCGATGGGGGACGGCGGAGGCAGAGGCGCATGAGGCGGCAGCGCCCCCGTCGCGTCTCCGTTCAGAGGCTCCTCCGGCGGCTCTCCGGGCAGGGGAGCGCGGCTGTCCAGCTTGATGGCTTCGGGATGGATCAGATACTCCACCCCTCCCTCCTTCAGCGTGCGCGCAAGATCAAGCACCCGGCTCGCCCGCGTCGGCTCGATTCCCCGCAGGATGATGCCCATGCCAGCCGGGTTCGACAGGTGCTTGACGATCACCTCGGACTCCACGTACGCCATGCTCTCCACCACGCCCTGCTGCCCGGCTATGCGCGCCTGCACGCTCTGCCAGTCGCCAAAAGGCTGGTCGTCGGCGCGCGTGATCACGATGTCGGCCTTGGTGGCGCGAATCTTCGACTTCAGATCCAGCTCAAACCCCGACATGATGGACAAAGCAATGATGGGCGCGCCCGTTCCCAGCAGCACGCCGAACATGGAAAAGGCAGTGAACACCGTGAAGGCCGAGAACAGCGCCCCCAGGATGCTGCCCAGCACGCCCATGACGACGGCCACCACGCCGATCATCTTCAGGTTCTCGAACAACAAGGCCCCGCGCAACATCCACAGGCCGTGCGGGCGCGACTTCCCGATGAAGTGCTCGGCCAGGAAGCAGGCCGCGCCGAAGACCAGCAGGCCCAGCCCCACCACCAGGGTGCGGTACGATTTTCGTTCGGCGTCCCGCAGGTGACGCCAGGCCACGAACCATTCGAAACCGGGCCCCGACATCGCCATGCGCCGCCGCCTCCCTACTCTCGTTCCGGGCGCATCAAGGGAAAGAGGATGACGTCGCGAATCGACGGCTGATCGCACAGCAACATCACCAGCCGATCGATGCCGATGCCCTCTCCGGCGGTCGGGGGAAGGCCGTATTCCAGGGCGCGGCAGTAGTCTTCGTCGTAGTCCATGGTCTCCTCGGCCCCCTTGGCCTTGGCGTCCACCTGACTCTGGAAGCGCTGGCGCTGGTCGGCCGGATCGTTCAGCTCGGAGAAGGCGTTGGCGTGCTCGCGACCCACGATGAACAGCTCGAAGCGATCCACCTTGGTGGGGTCGGCGTCGTTTCGGCGCGACAACGGCGAGATCTCGGCAGGATATTCGGTGACGAACGCGGGACGATCCGCGGGCAGCGCTTTCTCGCCGGCGTGGTCGAACAGGGCCCCCACCCTCTCGCCGTGGGAATCCGCCTTGCGCAGCACCGCCGCCAGCTCGTCCTTGGCCGCGCCCACGCCTGAGCGGGCGATCCAGTCTTGCAGCGCCGCCGGGTCATCGAGGAGGGGCCGCTCCAGGCCGGCCGGCAGAATGGCGGCGCGCGAGGCCTGCACGATGGCGTCCTTCATGGGAATGCGCGGCCAGGGGGCGGCCAGGCTCACCGACTGGCCGCCGTAGGTGATGGTCTCGCCCCCCGCCACCTCGCGGGCCAGCTCGCAAAACAGCTCCTCGGTCAAGGCCATCAGATCTTCGTAGGTGGCGTACGCCTGGTAAAATTCCAGCATGGTGAACTCGGGGTTGTGCTGGCGCGACAGCCCCTCGTTGCGAAAGTTGCGGCCGATCTCGTAGACGCGATCGAAGCCACCCACCACCAGCCGCTTCAAGTGCAGCTCGGGAGCGATGCGCATATAGAGGTCCAGGTCCAGCGCGTTGTGATGGGTGCGAAAGGGGCGTGCGGCAGCGCCCCCCAGCAGCCCATGCATTATCGGCGTCTCCACTTCGAAGAAGCCGCGCTGATCCAGAAAGCGGCGAATTCCCCGCACGATGGTGGAACGCTTGCGGAACACCTCCCGCACCGACGGGTTGACAATGAGGTCGACGTAACGCTGCCGGTAGCGCAGCTCCTGGTCCGACAGGCCGTGAAACTTCTCCGGCAGGGGGCGGGTGGCCTTGGTGAGGATGGCGATCTGCTCGGCCAGGATGGTCAGCTCCCCCGTCTTGGTGAAGAGCGCCGCGCCGGTGGCGCCGATGAAGTCACCACGCTCCATCTTTTTCCAGGCCTCGAACTCCGTCTCGCCCACCACATCCTTCTTGATCCAGACCTGCAGCTCGCCGGTGCGGTCCAGGATCTTGACGAAGGTGGCGCCCCCGAAGCCGCGGTAAGCGACGATGCGACCGGCCACCGAGAAGCGCTGGTCTGACAGCAGTTCGGGGGGCGCACCCTTGGGCGGCGGCGGCAACGCCGGCGAAACCGGCGAAACCGGCGACATCGGATCGGGCGTGGCGGGGGCCCGTCCGCGAAACTGTTCCACCACCTGCTGGGCGGTGTGGGTGGGGCGAAAACCGTTGGCGTAAGGATTTTTCCCTAGCTCCCTCAGCTCCGCCACCTTCTTCTCGCGCTCGGCGATCAATTCACGTTCATCGGCCATTCTCGGTTACACCTCTTCGCCTGACGTTTTGCCACCGACCGCCGCGGGGGCGCTGGTGCCGATGGCCGAATGATCGCCCGCCATCTGCAGCAGGTGCGCCACCATGAACTCATCCAGGTCGCCGTCCAGCACCGCGTCGATGTTGCTGACCTTCATTTCGGTGCGATGGTCTGACACCAGGCGATAAGGGGCGAGCACATACGAGCGAATCTGGCTGCCCCACTCGATCTTCTTCTTCTGGGCATTGATATTGCCCATGCGTTCTTCCTGCTTCTTCTGTTCCACTTCGAACAACTTGGAGCGAAGGATGCGCATGGCGTTGGAACGGTTCTTGTGCTGCGAGCGTTCGGCGTCGCTGTGCACGGCGATGCCCGAGGGGATGTGGGTGATGCGCACCGCCGACTCGGTCTTGTTGACGTGCTGCCCGCCCGCGCCGCCCGAGCGCATGACGTCGATGCGCAGGTCCTTCTCGTCGATCTCGATCTTGATGGTCTCGTCGATGTCCGGATAGACGAAGACGCTGGCGAAGGAGGTGTGGCGGCGGGCCTGCGAGTCGAAGGGTGAGATGCGCACCAGACGGTGCACCCCGGCGTCGGCGCGCAACCAGCCGTAGGCCCAATCCCCCTCGATGCTGATGGTGGCGCTCTTGATGCCCGCCTCGTCCCCCGGCTGCAGATCCAGGATCTCCGTCTTGTATCCCTTGCGCTGGGACCAGCGGGTGTACATGCGCATCAACATCTCCGCCCAGTCCTGCGACTCCGTGCCGCCCGCCCCGGCGTTGATGCTCAACAGCGCGCCGTTGCGGTCATACGGGCCCGACAGCATGCGCGCGAACTCCATGCGCGCGATCACCGCCTCGGCGCCGTCCAGGACCTGCACCGCTTCAGCGGCGGTCGCTTCGTCCTTTGCCTCATCCGCCAGATCGATGAGCACGGTGGCGTCCTCCAGCACCCGCGACTGCGCATCGAAGTCGTCGACGGTCGCCTTCAACTGCGCCTGGTCGCGCATGGTGGCCTGTGCCTTTTCGGCGTTGTTCCAGAAGTCAGTCGCCGACGCCAGGCGGTCCAACTCGGCTATGCGCCGACGTTTGCCGTCGATGTCAAAGATGCCCCCGGAGAACGGTCAGCCGGCTCTGCAGCTTCGACACGCGTTCCCG
>JBDSME010000032.1:0-7068 GCA_039916065.1 Polyangia bacterium | reverse complement strand
TGAAGCGAGCGGCGCGGGCGCTGGAGCAACGTCAGGACGCCACATCGGTAGACCTGTTGGTACAGGCGCTGCGTGTTCATGCCGATTTCGCGGAGGGCATTTCCGTCGCGGCGGTGGCGAATCTGGAGGTGCTGGCGCGTGCGGCCGCGACCCTGCGGGCTCACGAAACGGCGGGGCCGCTGGCCGAGCATCTGCGCCTCCCGGAGACGCCACCGGCGGCTGTCCGGGAGATTGCCCGCGCGCTGGCCGTTCTAAAGGCCGGGGAGGCGTTGCCGGCGCTGCGCGACTACCTGGTGGTCTATCGGGCCGACCCGGGGTACCGCGGTGATCCGTCGCCGCTGCTGGCCGTGGCGGACGCGTTGCTCAAGCTGGGAGGACCGAGTGAGCGCGAGTTGCTGCTGTTCGTGGCGGAGGATCGGCGAACCCTGCCGCGGGTCCGGGAGTACGTCCGGCGCGCCTTGAGTCAGACAGCGACCACCAGCAGCCCGTCCGAGTTTCACTCGGCCGGTCTGCAATACGCGGACGGACCACCCACCCCCACCACCTCGCGCCTGCGGCGCGACCGCTAGGTTGGACGGCCAGGCGGAAGTCGGGGCAGCCCAGCCCTGAATCTGCGTGCGGTGTTCGCGGAGGAGGTGCGTCGGAGAAGCGCTGTGGGTATCCGATGGATACGTACAAGTAGGCTGCAAATAGGCTGCACAGGCTGATGAAATCCAGCCGTCCCGTTGAGCCGTTTCTGTCGAACCGTCGGTTAACCGTCTGGCCAACAGCAGTTTTGCTGCTTTGGGACTTGCGCGTCGCGGGAAAATGAAGAAATCTCGCCACCATGCGCAAATGGTTCGGAATGGCGGTTCTGCTCCTGGGGATGGCCGGAGGTTGCAACAAGGCGGACGAGGGAATGACGGCCCGTCTGCTGGAGGCGAACAGCAAGAATGTGGCGTGCCTGAAGGAGTTGGCCCAGACCAAGGCCGAGCGCGACTCTCTCAAGAAGCAGCTGGCCACGGCCATGGCCAACCCGACGAAGTTGCAGCTCACCGATCCCGAGATCATCGAACTCATCGCCGACGCGCGGAAGGCGCGCGGTGCCGGGCCCGAGTTCGGGCAGGGCGATCTCAACCCCAAGGAAGCCAGCGCCATCGTGATGCGCGGCGCTCCTGCCCTGCAGGGCTGTTACGAACGTGCCTTGAAGCGCAACGCCGGACTGCAGATGAGGGCCGGCCTGGGCGTCGTGCTGGGGATCACCGTGAAACCGGCGGGAGACGTGGAGTCGGTCGACGTGAACCCGTCCGTGGATTCGGAGATGACCAAGTGTATCAAGACGACCATCAGCCGCTGGAAGTTCCCGACCTTCACCGGCCACGCGATCACCATCGAGCAGAAGCTGACGCTGACGCCGAAGACGTAAAAGGTGGGAAGTGGGAGAAGACGCGAGCTGATCTGAGGAAAGCAACGGCGCGCCGAGCTGGCGCGTGATCTTTGCTCGGGCAGCATGCGGCGGCGGGAAGCGGACGAAATGACGCCGGGATGATCTACCTTGACCACAACGCCACCACGCCCGCTCGGCCGGAGGTGGTCGAGGCGATGGCGCGGGCGGCCGTTGATTTTCCGGGCAATCCTTCAAGCGTACACGGCTGGGGGCGGCGGGCGCGGGACGCCGTCGAAAGAGCGCGCGCCGCGGTCGCCGCCTTTCTGGGGGTGCGCAGCGAGGAGATCGTCTTCACGTCGGGCGGCACCGAGGGGGACAACCTTGCCATCCGGGGGCTCTGGGACGGAGCGCTGTCGCGCGGTCGCCGTCACCTGATTGCCTCGCCCCTGGAGCATCCGGCGGTCCGCGGCGCCATTGACGCCATCGGCGACCGCGGCGGCGTGACCATCGGAGGAGGGGCGAACGGAGCCGCCGGGTCGCTGGTGCCGGAGGTGACCTGGTTGCCGGTCTCCGCCCGCGGCGAGCTGGCCGAGGACGATCTGGCGGCGGCGCTGCGGGACGACACGGCACTGGTCACGCTGGCGCTGGCCAATCACGAACTCGGAAACCGGTACCCGCTGGCTCGTTTCGCCTCCCTGTCGCGGGCGCGCGGCGCGCTGGTGCATACCGACGCCGTGCAGGCCGCCGGCAAGGTGCCGCTGAATCTGTCCGACCTTGGTGTCGATGCTGCGACCATCTCGGCGCACAAGCTGGGGGGGCCCCAGGGCGTGGGCGCGGTGTTCTTACGGCGCGGGTTGGATCTGCCACCCTTGCTGCGCGGTGGACACCAGGAGCGCGAGCGCCGTCCAGGAACGGAGAACGTGGCGGGCATCGTGGGCTTCGGACTGGCCTGCCAGATGGCCGGCGCCTCGTTGCGCCCGGTCGATGACAGCGGTCTCCCCAACCGGATGGACCGCATGGAGGCACTTCGTCGCGCCCTCCTCGGACACCTGCGCGCGGTACCGGGCGTGCGCCTGCTTGGTGCCGACGCCGGCAACTGGACGACGGCGCCGGCGCCTGCGCCGGCGACGGATGACGCGGCCGCGGAGCGCGAGCGGCGCCTGCCGGGGACGGTGATGGTGGCTTTCCCGGGTGCGCCTGGGCAACTGGTGACCATCGGTCTCGACCTGGAGGGGATTGCGGTGTCGACCGGGGCGGCGTGCAGCTCGGGATCGCTCGAGCCCTCGCCGGTGCTGAGGGCGTTGGGATTGTCGGCCGAACAAGCGGCCGAAGGAATTCGCATCAGCATGGGCTGGACGACCACCGCGCGGGACATCGCGCGCCTGGGCGAGGTGCTGCCGGGGGTAGTGGCCCGCGTCCGCGCGGCGTCGCACGACGGCCAGGCCGCCACAGCGGAGCTGGGAGCACCCGACGTCACCCCGGCGCGCCCGGCCGCCGCGATGTCCCTGGCGGTTGCCACGCGGAGCGGATCGTGAAGAGGGAACGGATCGTGGTGGCCATGTCCGGTGGCGTCGATTCGTCCACGGCGGCGGCTCTGTTGCTGGACGCCGGACACGAGGTGGTCGGTGTCACCTTGAAGCTGACGAACGCCACCGGGACCGCGGCCAGCATCGGCGGCCGCTGCTGTGGGCCAAGGGACATCGAAGACGCGCGCGCCACCGCCGCGCTGCTGGGCTTTCCACACTACGTCCTGGACGAGAGCGCGGCCTTCCAGCGGGCGGTGATCGACGACTTCGTGGCCGAGCACGCGGCAGGGCGCACCCCGAATCCCTGTGTGCGATGCAATGAGAAGCTCAAATTCGGTCCGCTGCTGCGCTTCGCGCGCGCCGTGGGGGCACGCCGCCTGGCTACCGGGCACTACGCGCGGCTGGTCCATCAGCCGGCGGCGCGCAACGACGAGACCGCGCCGGCGCCGTTCCTGATGCGTGCCCGGGATCGGGAGAAGGATCAGTCGTACTTCCTGTTTGGTGTGCCGCCGACGCTGTTCGCCGACGTGACGTTTCCGCTGGGCGAGCAGACCAAGGACCAGGTCCGAGCGATGGCCCGACGGTTCGCGCTGCCCAACGCCGACAAGCCGGATTCACAGGAACTCTGTTTCATCCCCGACGGCGATCACAAGGCCTTCGTGGAGTCCCACGGGGGGGCAGGGCGGACCGGGGAGATCGTCGACGAGCGCGGAGCGTTGCTGGGGGCGCATGCCGGCACCCACCGCTTCACCGTCGGACAGCGCCGCGGCGTACCTGTCGCCGATGGAAGCCGCCGGTTCGTGCTGAGGATAGAGGCCGCCACGGGCAAGGTGGTGGTCGGGCCGCGGGAATCGCTGGGGAGACACCATCTGACGGTGTCGGACCTCAGATGGACCTCGGGGCGCGCCCCCCAGACGTGGCCCCTGCGCTGCGCGGTGCAGATTCGCCACCACGCCGCCGCCGCCCCGGCCTGGGTGAGCGCCCCGGAGGATTCAAGCTGCGCGGTGGCACTGGACAGCGCCGCGGTGGGGGTGGCCCCTGGCCAGGCCGCGGTCTTCTATGATGGCGACAGGGTGGTGGGCGGCGGCTGGATCGCCGCCTGAGTCGAGGTGAGGCGGTCGCGTGTTAAGTTTCGCGAATGAATGACCCGGGCTCCCGGCCCTACGGGCGGCTCGAGCAGCAGCTTGGGCACGATTTTTCCAATCAGACGTTTTGCGAGACGGCGCTGACGCATAAGTCCTGGTTGAACGAGTCGCCGCATTCGGGCCGCACCGACAATGAGCGGCTGGAGTTTCTGGGCGACGCGGTCCTGAACCTCGCGGTCAGCGACATGTTGATGCGCCGGTTTCCTGACCGCGCTGAAGGCGATCTGTCCAAGACCCGCGCGGTCATCGTCAACGAAGCGGGCCTGTGTAACGCCGCCGAACGACTGGACCTGGGGCAGTGGATCTTCCTGGGCCGGGGCGAGGAGCAGGCCGGGGGCCGGCGCCGGCCATCGATCCTGGCGGACGCATTCGAGGCCCTGATGGGAGCTGTCTATCTCGACGGCGGGTTCTCGGCGGCGATGGGAGTGGTGCGACGCCTGCTGACGGGAGCGATCGAGGACTCGGAGCAAGGGCTGCGCCTGGATTTCAAGTCCCGGTTGCAGGAACGGGCGCAGGCCCTGTTGCAGCTGGCGCCGCAGTACACGGTGGTGGGGCAGGAGGGCCCCGATCACGACAAGACGTTCTGGGTGGCGATTGCTCTGGGCGCGGAGGAGTACGGCCGCGCTTCTGGAAAGTCCAAGAAGGAGGCTGAACAGAGCGCGGCTTCCTTGGCCCTGGCCAGACTTCAACAGGTGGCCGCGGCAAGCGCCCCCGGGGAAGCAGCCGGGGGGCAGGCCAGCAAGCCAGGCGCGCGGAGCGATGGCACGTGACCGGCGAGACCACACGCGCCGAGGCGATTCCACCCGACGTCCTGTCCGTTTGCGCGCGGCTGCGCGCCGCCGGTCATCAGGCGCACCTGGTTGGTGGCGGTATTCGCGATCTGTTGCTGGGCCGCCCCCCGGCGGATTTTGACGTGGCCACCGACGCCCACCCCGAGCAGGTCATGGCGCTGTTCGGTTCGCGGTACGCCATCCCCACCGGTCTGCAGCACGGCACGGTCACCGTGGTGACGGAGATTGAGGGTCCGCCCGCCCGGGGGATGGGCGGCGCACCGCCGGTGGAGCGTCGACGGCATGTCGAGGTCACCACGTTTCGCGGTGAGGGCGCGTACGTCGATGGCCGCCGGCCCTCGTCTGTCACCTACGTCGGGTCGCTGGAGGAAGATCTGTCGCGGCGTGACTTCACCATGAACGCCATCGCCTACGATCCGGTGAGTGACGTCCTGACCGATCCCTTTGGTGGTCAGCAGGATCTGAAGGCGCGTCGCATACGGGCGGTGGGAGATGCGGAGACACGGTTCCGGGAGGATGGCTTGCGCCCGATGCGCGCCATCCGTCAGGCCACCCAGCTCGACTTCGAGATCGACCCGCCGACGCTGGTGGCGATCCCTCCCACGCTGGAGGTGTTTCGCAAGGTCTCCGCCGAGCGGATCCGCGACGAGTTGCTGAAGTTGTTGGCGGCGCCTCGCCCGTCGATCGGGATCGAGCTGATGCGCCAGACCGGCGTGCTCGCCGAAGTGCTGCCCGAATTGCTTGAAGCGGTGGGCATCACCCAGAACCGATTTCACAAGCACGACGTGTACGAGCACACCCTGGCGGTGGTCGATGCCACCCCCGGCGATCCCTTGACCCGATTGGGGGCGTTGCTTCACGACATCGGCAAGCCCCGGGCACGGCAGCCACGCGAGGGTGCGCCCGGCGAGTTCAGCTTCTTCAAGCACGAGTATGTGGGCGCGCAGATGACGGAAGAGATATGCCGGCGCTGGAAGCTGTCGAACGCTGACCGGGACCGTGTGGTGGGCCTGGTGCAGAACCACATGTTCTTCTACACGCCGGACTGGACGGACGGCACGGTGCGCAGGTTCGTGCGCAAGATCGGACCGGACGTTCTACCGGCGCTGTTCGCGTTGCGGGAGGGTGACATCATCGGACGGGGGCGGAACGAGGATCCCGAGAGCGAGCTCGGCGAGTTGAGGCGTCGCATCGCCGCCGTGAACGTGGAAGATGCGGCCATGCGGGTGGGGGACCTGTCCATCGACGGACGCGACGTGATGCGCATCCTGGACTGTGGCCCCAGCCGCCAGATCGGCGTGTTGCTGGAGCGGCTGCTGGAAAGGGTGCTGGACGATCCCGGTTTGAATACGCCCGCCGACCTCGAGCGCCTCCTGCGCGAGATGGCCGCGTCCCCCACTTGAAGCGGCTTCGCCGCTCGCGGGAAGGGGCGGCCCCCTCCCCGCGGGCCCCTCCCGACGGATCTGACGTCGGCGCCGGCTCGGCGAAGCCGCGCCTCCCGATTCCTTGGACGCGCTCGCAGAGCTCGCTCTGGCGCCTCCTTCGCCGTTCCGGAACTTCAGGCGACCGCAACGGCGATCCAAGCACCGGGAGGCGCGGCTTTACCGCGCCGGGATCGACGGCAAGCGGTGGGCCCGCGGGAGTAGCTGTCTTGGAAGTCAAGGGCAAAGCTCCGCGGCGGGGATTGTCCATCGGGTGTTGTCGCGGACCATGGCATTGAGGATGGAGAGGAGCTTGCGCATGGCGGCGACGAGGGCGACTTTGGGGAGCTTCCCGGCCGCGAGTAGGCGCTGATAGAACTCTTTGATGGGCTTGTTAAAACGAGTGGCCGTCAGCGTGGCCATATAGAGGACCGCCCGAACCTCAGCCCTGCCGCCCCAAATCCGGCGTTTTCGCCGTAGGGTGCCGCTATCGCAGTTGAATGGGGCGATGCCGACGAGGGCAGCGATCTTCTTGTGAGACAGGGTTCCCAGTTCCGGTAGCTGGCTCAAGAGGGTCAAAGCGGTTACCCGAGCGATGCCTTTGGCGCTTTTGAGGAGGTTGGTCTTGGCCTTCCAGGCTTAGCTGTCCTTGATAGATTGGTCGAGATCGTAGTCGACGATATGGATGCGCATTTTGAGCCAGCTGATGTGGTCGACGATTTCACGTCGGACCTTGGGAGCATCGGCGACAAGAAGACGATTCTGTTCGGCGTTGAGCATGTCGATGATTTGGCGCCTCCGGGACATGAGTTCCTGGAG
>JBDSME010000031.1:0-12175 GCA_039916065.1 Polyangia bacterium | reverse complement strand
ACCCGACTGCGCGGGTCGCGGTGGTCCCGCGGACACCCGCGTCGATCCTGTGGAACTCCGCGGAGGGAAGGTCGTCCCACCACGGCTGCCGCCCGCGCGGGCATCGTGCCGTCCGCCGTCCGGACGGGCTGGGCGTTCGAAACCGTTGCTGCGGCGGGGTGCCGGGGATGCAGCCGGACCAGTTGTGGGTGAGCCGAAGGACCGCTTCGGCGGGTTGTTTCCGTCCGTTCTGCGCGGACTGTCAGCGCGCGGAGCATGGTGGGGGGGCGCTGCGGCGCTGCCGGGAGCGGGAAGGGGCGACTTCGCCTCCGGACGATGCCCATTCGGAACAATGCGGGCCGCGCGCTTCATCTCGACGACCGGCTCGGGATGGTGGGGCGTCGCGGCGCGAACGTGCGGGGGCGAAACCGCTGGTACTTGCCTGACAGGTATCGCCGCGGGCCCGACCACGGGAGTCCTGGTCTGGAATATCGAAGCGGGCTGGGACATCGCCTCCGGAACGCGCGAGGTTCGCGCCGCTCCCGCCGGTGCGGTAGCTGCGACGGCAGGACGCGCCGCGCCGCCCGAAATATCGGCGGATGCGCCGGGGGCCATCGTATCGCTGGCCGCAGTGGCGCGCTTGCTGTCCTTCTTCTTGGTTGCCTTCTCGGACGGAACCGCAGCGGCGCTCGCCGCGGCCTCAGAGCGCGGCGCCTCCGCCTGCACGTCCGGCGATCGGGATGTGCCCACTGGGGCCCGATTTGGCCGCGTGGCTGCTCCGTCCGACGAGCGACCTTGCGCGGCCGGTGCGAATGGACGCTCGGGCCTGGCTTGCGATCTGCCGCCTTGGGGACCATTGCTGCGGGCGTGATGGGGGCCCGCGGTGCTGTCTGTCAGCCGTGAAATCATGACATGCGGCGCCCGAGGATCGCGTTCCGCCGCCGAGAGCTCGAAATCTCTCACCACATCCCCCGAGATCTCGAACATCGTCTCTTGCGGTCCGATGCGAATGGCCCCGACGTCACGGCTGGTCACGCCACCACGTCGGCAGATGAGCGGCAGCAGCCACCGCGGATCGGCGTTGTCCTTGGTGCCAATGTTCACTCGAAAGGCGACTCCTTCGCGCGCGAAGTCCTGCCGTCCAGGACGGCGACCGCCGCGGTCAGCGTCGCTGGGTGCGCCCGCCGGCGCAAAACGATTGCGAGGCTCATTGCCAGGCACCGGCACGTGATGGACGCGCTCCCCCACGGGCAGGCGCTTGAGCTCGCGCAGCAACAAGCGGCGGGCCACCTCGCGCGCGGGCAGGACTGTCTCCAATCGTCGCACCATCTCCTCCGCCGCCGGATCCTGGGCGGGGAGCTCATCGGCGCTTGCGTCGCCCAGCAGTTCTTCCGCCAGACGTTCGCGGGCCGCCGCGGTGATGGTGTCCGCCGACGGCGGTGCCGTCCAGACCACCGGCACGTTGGCGGACATCAAAAGGCGTTCGGCCTTGCGCCGTTCGGTGAGGCTGGCCAGCACCACGGCCGTCCCCTTTCGCCCGGCCCGCCCGGTGCGACCGCTGCGGTGGGTAAGTGATTCGGCGTTCAGCGGCAGATCGGCGTGGATGATCAGGTCGACATCGGGCAGGTGCAGACCGCGCGCCGCGACGTTGGTGGCCACCAGGATGCGGGCGTCGCCACGGCGAACTTGCTCGAGGGCACGATCGCGTTCGGCTTGCGCGCGATCGCCAGAGATGGCCGTGGCGGCAAAGCCGCGGGTCAGCAACGCCGCGTGCAGGCGCGATACCCCCTCGCGCGTGGTGCAGAATACGATGGCGCGCCCTTCACCGGCAGCGCGCAGAATGTTGACGACAACCGCCAGGCGATCGGCGGCGACGATCAAATGCGCCACGTAGGTGATATCGACATGCGCGCCGCGTGCGGCCGGGTCCCCGTCCTTGCGTGGATCGATGCGGAGGGCATCCTTCTGGAACCGGCGTGCCAGCGCCTGGATCTCGGCGGGAAGAGTGGCCGACAGCAGCAGGGTGCGGCGGGTGGCTGGCGCGGCCTGCAAGATCGTCTGAAGATCTTCGCGAAACCCGAGGTCTAGCATTTCATCCGCTTCGTCCAGGACCACCACGCGAAGCTCCGACAGTTCGAGGCGCTGGCGCTTCAAGAGATCGACCAGGCGGCCAGGCGTTCCGATGGCGACGTCCAGGCCCTTTTGCAGCGTGCGCAGATCACCCGTCACGGGTGTGCCGCCGGTGAATGAGGCCAACCGCAACTTGGTGTCGCGCAGCAGCCAGCTCAGCTCGTCGCGCACCTGCACGGCCAGCTCGCGCGTGGGGACGATCACCAGGGCCAGCGGGTTGGTCCTCTGGTTTCCGGTGCGTGCCGCATCGGCCGCCAGCAAGTTCTCCGCCAATGCTGCCCCGAAAGCGATCGTCTTGCCCGATCCGGTCTGGGATGACACCAGGAGATCGCGACCGGCGGCGTCCGGATGCAAGACCGCCGCCTGGACGGGGGTTGCGGTTTCATAGCCACGTTTCGCCAGGGCGCCGGCAACGGTCGGGTGCAGATTGAGCTCGGAAAAATTCATTGGGGGGCGAGGTCTACCCCACTTGTGCCCTCGCGACCAAGTTGCCGGCCCAATCTCACCATGACGCCGCCGCCCAGGGTCGCCTCCCGGGTGACTATTTGAAGTCGCGGAGGTGGCGGCGGCCGGAGGGGCCTTGGGGAAGGTCCCGAGATTGTTGGCATTCTACGCAGAGTTCTGCGTAGGGCATCAGTTCGAGGCGGCGTGCGGCGATCTCCTCTCCGCACTCGATACACGTGCCAAAACTGTCGGGGTCGTTCTCCAGCCGGTCCAGCGCCGCCCGGATGCGGCCCAGCACCTGGGTGCGCGCCCGGTTGCGGCTGGAGGCGATAACCTGATTCATTTCCACCAAAGGCTGCGCGTCCTCGTCCGGTTTGGTGATGACGCCCGTGTCCTCCGCCGGCTCGATGGGATGGTCACCTTCGGCCAGGAGCTCCGCCCTCAGCGCGAGCAGGCGTTTCTTATGGTTAAGCAGACTCACGACGAATCATCCTACGGGCACGTTGGCGTCCGCCGCTGAAGCAATTTCCCTCCCCGGCGATCGCGAGGCCTGTCGAGCACAGGGAGGTCCAGCTTTGCTGGACCGGCCAGGCCGGTAAGCAACTTCAAGGGGGTCGGATCGCGTGAGTGGAGGGCGGGTCTGCCGCCCGGAACTCATCGTGGGAGGGTTTGGGAACCCTGCTAGGGTTCCCATCTCAATTGTCGGCCTTCCGAGGCCCCTTGCGGCGGCGACGCCGCATAGCTCTCGATGGGCGGGCAGACGCAGAACAGCTTGCGATCGCCGAGCACGTTGTTCAACCGCCCCACCGGAGGCCAGAACTTGTGTTCGCGCGTGGCGGGCGACGGGAACGCGGCGCTCTCCCTGGTGTACGGATGCTTCCACTCCGATGCCGTAACCGCCGCCGCCGTATGCGGCGCATTTTTCAGCGCGTTGTCCTCCCGAGACATCCGCCCCGCTTCCACGTCGCTGATCTCGCCACGAATGGCGATCATGGCGGCGCAGAATGTGTCCAGCTCTCCCAGGCTCTCGCTCTCCGTCGGCTCCACCATCATCGTCGATGGGATGGGAAAGGACATGGTCGGCGCGTGATAGCCGTAATCCATCAATCGCTTGGCGATGTCCTCGACCTCGATCCCCGCCAGCTTCTTCAGGTGCCGCATGTCCAGGATGCATTCGTGAGCCACCCGCCCGCGCTTGCCCGTGTAAAAGACGGGATAGTGCTCGCCCAGGCGCCGCGCGATGTAGTTCGCGTTCAGGATCGCCACCTTGGTGGCGCGGGTCAATCCCTCGCCGCCCATCATGGCGATGTACGCCCACGAGATCAGCAGGATGCTGGCGCTGCCCCACGGCGCCGCCGAGACGGGTCCGATGCCCTGCTCGCCCCCCGTCACCACCAGCGGGTGTCGTGGCAAGAACGCCACCAGGTGCTTGGCCACCCCGATCGGTCCCATCCCCGGCCCCCCGCCGCCGTGCGGAATGCAGAAGGTCTTGTGCAGGTTCAGATGGCAGACATCCGCGCCGAAATCGGCCGGCCGGCACAGACCCACCTGTGCGTTCATGTTGGCGCCGTCCATGTACACCTGACCGCCATGGTCGTGGGTGATCCGACAGATGCGCTCGATCTCCTCCTCGAACACCCCGTGCGTGGAAGGGTAGGTGATCATCAAGGCCGCCAGCCGCTCGCGATGCTCGCGCGCCTTCGCCTCGAGATCCCCCAGATCCACGTTCCCCGCCTCGTCGCACGCCACCACCACCACGCGGTAGCCGGCCAGCACCGCCGACGCCGGATTGGTGCCGTGCGCTGACGACGGGATCAAACAGACGTCGCGCGCGCCCTGACCGCGGCTCTGATGAAACTTGCGAATCACCAGCAACCCGGCGTACTCACCTTGCGACCCGGCGTTCGGTTGCAGCGAAATCCCGGCGAATCCGGTGATCTCCCCCAGCATCGCCTCCAGTTGCTTGAACACCTGCTGGTACCCCGCCGCCTGGGTCACCGGAGCGAAGGGGTGGATGCGGCTCCATTCCGGCCAGGTGATGGGAAGCATCTCCGCCGTTGCGTTCAGCTTCATGGTGCACGATCCCAGCGGGATCATCGAATGGGTCAGCGACAGATCCCGCCCCTCCAGCTTCTTGATATAGCGAAGCATCTCCGTCTCGGAGTGGTGGGTGTTGAACACCGGATGACCGAGGTAGTCGCTCGTCCGATCCAGGGCATCCGGCCAGGCGCGCACCGTTTCAGCCGCCGCCGCCACGCCAGCCACCGTCAGCGTCGACGCGGGATCGCCCGCCGACGCCACTCCGCCGCCACGCGAGAACACCGCCCAGATCTCCTCCACGTCGCCCGGCGCGGTGGTCTCGTCCAGCGAAATCCCCACCGAATGAGCGTCGATGCGCCGGAAGTTCATCTTCCGCGCCTCGGCGCCCGCCATCCAGGCCGCCACTTCCGCCGACGTTCCCTGCACGCGAATGGTGTCGAAGAAATGCTGGTCCCCCACCTTGACGCCCAGCCGGGCCAGGCCGCGCGCCAGGATGGCGGTCAGGCCGGCCACCCGTTCCGCGATGGCGCGCAACCCCCGTGGGCCGTGATAGACCGCGTACATCCCCGCGATCACCGCCAGTAGCACCTGCGCGGTGCAGATGTTGCTGGTGGCCTTCTCTCGCCGGATATGTTGCTCTCGCGTCTGCAGCGCCATGCGCAACGCCATGTGACCGTTCACGTCCTGCGACACACCGATCAGGCGCCCCGGCAACTTGCGCACGTAATCGGCACGCGTGGCCAGGTAGGCCGCGTGCGGGCCCCCATAGCCAAGGGGCACCCCGAAGCGTTGCGCGCTGCCGATCGCCACATCGGCGCCCAGCTCTCCCGGCGGGGTGAGCACCGCCAGCGCCAGCAAATCCGCCGCCATCACCACCAGCGCGCCGTCCGCGTGAGCCCGCGCGATGAACGCCCGGTAGTCATGCACCGCGCCGTGGGACGCCGGATACTGCAACAGCGCCCCGAATATCTTCCGTCCGAAACCCGCGCGCTCCACCACCTGATGATTTCCCACCACCACCTCGATCCCCAGCGGTTCGGCCCGCGTCTTCACCACCTCGATGGTCTGGGGATGGCATGCCGCCGAGATCCAGAAGGCGCGGCCGGTCTCCTCAGCCCCCGGCGAGACGGCGTTCAGCATGTGCATCGCCTCCGCCGCTGCCGTGCCTTCGTCCAGCAGCGAGGCGTTGGCGATGGGCAGCCCCGTCAGGTCGCCGATCATTGTTTGAAAATTCAGCAGGGCCTCCAGCCGTCCCTGCGAAATTTCCGCCTGGTAGGGCGTGTACTGGGTGTACCAGCCTGGGTTCTCCAGGATGTTGCGCTGGATCACCGGCGGGGTGATGCAGTCGGCGTAGCCCAGCCCGATGTACGATCGGAACACTTGGTTCTGCGTGGCCAGCCGCCAGCACTCGATCAGCAGCTCGTGCTCGGTCTTGCCCGCCGGCAGGTTGAGCGGCGTGCGCATGCGGATGCCCGCCGGGATCACCTCATCGATCAACGCGTCGAGGGTGGGTGCACCCAGCACCTTCAGCATGGAGGCCACATCGGAATCATCGGGACCAATGTGGCGGCTGGGGAACTGATCGGCGGGAGGCAGCTTGATGGCCATGCGACGTTCTGCTTGCTTTCTGGTGCTGGTGGAAGCGCACCGCGCCCGGGCGCGCTCGGATCGTTGTCTCTCGCTGTTTTCTAGCTGTTGACTGAGTTTTCCTACTCGGCCGTCTCTTTCAAGAACTCCTGATAGGCCTCCGCGTCCATCAGCTCCTTCGTCTCGTCCGGCTTGGTCAGCTCGATCTGGATCATCCAACCCTCTTCATACGGTTCCTCGTTCACGTACTCCGGGGACTCCGCCAGGGGCGAGTTCACCTTGACCACCTTGCCGGTCAGGGGCGCGAAAAGGTCCGATACCGCCTTCACGGATTCCACGCTGCCGAAGATCTCGCCCTGCTTGACGGTCTCGCCCTCCTTGGGGAGATCCACTTGCGTCACGTCACCCAGCTGTTCGACGGCGAAGCGGGTCACGCCCACGGTGGCGTTCTTGCCCTCGATGCGGGCCCACTCGTGATCCTTCGTGTACAGCAAGTCATTCGGATATTGACCGGACATTCGGTGCCTCCCTGTGCTTCGTCTTCGTGTCTTCGTCGCGGTGATACTGCGCTGGGACTAGCGCTGCCGCCTGTAAAATGGCCCCCGCACCACCTCCGCCTCCACCATCTTGCCCCGGCAGTCTACGGTGAGGCGCGTCCCCACGTCGGCCAAAGTGGTGGGGACATAGCCGAGACCGATGTTTTTCCCCACCGTCGGTCCCGGAGCGCCCGAAGTCACCTCCCCCAGGCGGGCACCGTTGAAATCGACGATCGGATAGCCGTGACGGGCGATGCCCCGACCAACCATCACGAATCCCACCAGGCGCTTTTGCACGCCGGCCGCCCGCTGCCGCAGCAGGGCGTCCTTGCCGATGAAATCCCCCGCATCGAACTTGACCACCCAGGCCAGCCCTGCCTCCAGCGGCGTGGTCTGCTCGGTCAGATCGTTGCCGTACAGCGACAGCCGCCCTTCCAGGCGCAGCGTATCTCGCGCCCCCAGGCCCACGGGCTTTCCCCCGACGGTGCCGGCCGCCTCCAGCAACGCGTCCCACAGCCGGGGCGCGTCCCGGGCGGCGCAAAACAGCTCGAACCCGTCCTCGGCGGTGTAACCGGTGCGGGCGATGGAGACGGCCACGCCCGCCACCACGGCCGACGCCAGGAAATCGAACGAGCGCAGCGAATCAAGCGGCGCCGCGGTCAGGGTCTGCAAGGCCTCCTGTGCGCGCGGTCCCTGGAAGGCGATCAACCCGGTGTCGTCCGAGGCGTCGACGATGTCGCACCAACTGCCCACGTTTTCGCGAAACCAGGCCACGTCCTTGGCGATGTTCGAGGCGTTGACCACGATCAACAGATGATCGGCCGCCAACCGGTAGACGATCAAGTCGTCGACGATGCCACCCTCCGGCAGACACGCCACGGTGTACAGGGCGTGCCCGGTGGGCAACTTGGCGATGTCTCCCGTGACCAGGCGCTGCACGGCTTCGCTGGCGCGGGGCCCCCGGAAATGGACCTCGCCCATGTGGCAGACGTCGAACTGTCCCACCGCCGTGCGGGTGGCCCGGTGTTCCTCGATGATGCCGGCGGGGTACTGCACCGGCATCAACCACCCTCCGAAATCGATCAGCTTCGCACCGAGGTTGCGGTGGGCTTCGTAAAGCGGCGTCTTGCGTGGCGTGGGCGCGGTTCCCTCCATGGGGAACGCATCCTGAAAGAAAGGGGCGGCGAATTCAAGCGGTCGCCGGTCCCCTACCTGGTTCCCCCCCTGGATGAATGCCCCGCGGGCAAGGAAGGCTCCTCGGCACGGTCATCCAGCATAGCCGCCGAGCGACCGCAGTCGGTGCAGGTCCGTATCACCTCCAGCCCTCTGGGGGAGGTGTTTCGCACGAAGTCCCTCTCGCCTTCTCGGCTGTGCGTGTTTAGATAGGCGCAAGATAGGGGGGAGAAATGCCTGCAGGTAGAGTATCGGGACCGTTGGGTTTGGCGCGGGGTGGCCCCTTCGATTATGGACTTGGTCGCTGGCCGGGATATGGGGCCCGGGTAACCAGCAATCTGCCTTTGAGCATGGAACCGTCGCTTTTCGAGTGGCGAGGGGTGCGCCCGGTCGGCACCGCCCCGCTGCACAGCATGGGGACCCGTTAGGCCTCCGGCCCTCTCCAGCTTTGCCCTGCGACAGCCGCTCGATTGGGACCGTCTCTATGAGCACATCAAGCAGTGGGAGGGCAACCGGAAGGGGGAGGTGCCACAGACCTCGGCGCGAAACTGGTGGGCGACAATTGGCGATACTGGGCGACATGGTGTGGCCGGTCCGTCCGTCGTCCTCTCAGGGACGACGGCGCCGCCTGGGGTCGCACTGCTGCAAAGGTCGCTCCGCAGCGGCCGTGTGCGTCGCAGATCGGTGAATTCGGCGAGCCCGCCGCTGACGGGGAAGGTAAACTGGTCCAATGTCGTCCCCTGGTGCCACGAAGGGAATCCTCGAAGCTGCTCTTGCTCTCGACCCACCCGAACGAGGTCAACTCGCCAGGGAGATCATCGCCAGCCTCGACGGCGCTGCCGTCGAAGTGGAACCTGACCTAGCCAGAGAAATCGACCGTCGTATTAGAGAGATCGATTCCGGAGTAGTGACGGCAATACCGTGGGCCGAAGTGAAGGCCCGCATCGCGAGTCGACGGCGTGCCCCCTGAGACTCCGCTTCGCTTTCACCCGGAAGCGGAAGAGGAGATGAACGTCACTGCCGACTGGTATGACGAACATGGCGACGGGGGAAGCGATTTCCTTGGTGCCCTCGACGAAACGATCGAAGATATCGCGAGTGGTCCCTTGCGATGGCCGGTCGTCAGGGGGCTGTCTCCGTCGACGAGGCGTTGCCTGATGAAGCGCTACCACTATAGCGTTTTCTACCGCGTCGACGACCAAGGTATCCTCATCGTCTCGATCGCCCACCAGAGTCGCGAACCACTCTATTGGCTCGGACGCTGAACAACCCCGCCGTTGGCGGGCGCGTCGGCTTCGATGTAGGCGACCAATAACTCGGCCACCCGATCCTGGGCCCGGCGGGCGTCGGTTGCCGACACCACGTCGTTCATCAGGATCGAGAACACCAGCGGCGCGTGCCCGGGAGACCCTGCAAAGCCAGAGAGGCAACTGGCGTTCGCCAGGGTGCCCGTCTTGGCCCGAACGAACCGCTCCGCGGGCGTGTTCCCCATCCGATGTCCGATGGTGCCGTCGGTGCCGGCGATGGCCAGGGAAGCCATGAATTCAGCCGAGATGCGGAAATCGCGCATGGCGCCGCGTAAAATTGTCACCAGCTGCTCCGGCGTGAACCTGTTCGAATCGTAAAGGCCCGAGCCATTGCTCATCTGGTACGTCCCCTTGCGGATCCCGAGCGTGGCCAGATAGCGCGCCACCGCCTCCAGTCCTTTGTCCCAGGTCCCCGGTCGCCCCACGATCTCGGCCCCCATCGTGCGCAGCACCTGCTCCGCCACGAAGTTGTTGGAGCGCTTGTTGAGATCGTGCACCACCACACCCATCGGCGGCGAATCGATGGTGGCCAGGATACGCATTCCCTGTGCCGGGGTGGTGCCGGTCTTGGGTGCCTGCCCCACCGCGATCCCGCGTCGCTCCAGCAGCGCCTTCAAGGTATAGGCGGCAAAGAGAGGCGGGTTGGTGATGCGGCGCTTGTAGGAACGCGGCTCGCTTCCCAGCCGCACCCGCCCCGACACAACGATCTGGGTCTTTCCGCCGGGATCGTCCTTGGTGTCGATGGTCGCCACGGCCGGTCCGCTCGAGGCGGTGACGATGCGCCCTGCGACCGTGAACGCGCCGGACGGAGGATCGACGATCACCCGCGCCGGCGCTCCGGCCTTCCCCCCCGGGATCACAACGATCTCGACCACATTGCCATTCAGAGACAGGGCCGCCGAGGGAGCCCGCGAAACCGTCGAGTCCGTCTTCTGTTCGTAAGAAGGACCGACGTGGCTTCCGTCGAAGAAGCTTTCGTCCGCCACGATGGACCCCTTGATGCGCTTGACGCCCATCGCGGCCAGTTCGCTGACCATGGCGGCAAGACCTTGCGTCCCCAGCGTGGGATCGCCGTACCCCTTCAGGAACAAGTCGCCGCCGATCTCACCGCCCGGTGCCACGGCGGTGCCCTTGGCCGCCGCCGCCGCTACCGTGGTCCGCCACCGGTATTCGGGACCGAGCAGGGCCAGCGCCGCCGCCGAGGTCACGATCTTCACGTTGGAGGCGGCGTTCATCGCCGATTTTTCCCCGCGCGCGTAAAGTGCCTTGCCCCCCTCGGACTCGCTGACCAGCACGGCGATCTTCGCCTTCGACAGCGCGGGGGCGTTCAGGGCGTCGTCGAGCGCCGTCTTCAACCAGACCTTCCGTTGCCCGGGGTCGGCGGGCGGGCGGGGAAGCTCCAGGGGCGCGCCGGGCCGGGACGAAAGCCCGGGCAACTTGGTCGAGCCAGTCAGGGGAGGGGCCGTTTCCTCTGCCGCGCCCGACGTGGGTGACGGCGACGGCGGCGCCGGCTGGACCGTGGCACCGCCGGCCGCCGCGCTGCCCGCGCCGGGGGTCGGTGCCCGCGCCGGCTCTTTTGCCATCACGACAGGCGGAGCTGCGCGGGCCTGGGACGCCGGGAACAGGCCCAACGTCATGGCCAGGGGCAAGGCCCCGGTACTGACTGCCAGCAAAAGGGCGGGGACAACCGAGATCCGTGGCAACACGTTCAGCCTAACATTGCCGCGTGGCCGCATCTACTGCGCCCCTCGCCGGCAGGCGCCGCCCCAAAACCAGCAAAAGCAACGAGGATTTCACGGGTGCGAAACAAGTTCTTGACCATCCGACTGGCAGACTGTCTCCCGTTAGGAGACGCGTGCCCGATCCGACCTCGACAGTCCCGTTCACCGACCTCGCCCGGCTAGCCGACATCGACAAGCTGCACAGGCTGATCCTTGACGGCCAGACGGCGTTGAACATCGTCTGGACCCTGCTGACCGGGTTCCTGGTGATGTTCATGCAGGCGGGCTTCGCGCTGGTTGAGACCGGGCTGACCCGCGCCAAGAACGTCGCCCACACCATGGGAATGAACTTCCTGGTGTACGCCATTGGCGTCCTGGGGTTCTGGGCCATCGGCTTCGGCTTGCAGATGGGTGGCGTCGGCGCGCTGACCACCTTCGGGGGCGACACCATCCTGAATGGTGAATTCGCCGTTCATCTGGCGGGCAAGGAGTTCGGCCTGTTCGGCACCAAGGGCTTCTTCTTGACGCCCGAGGTGTTCACCGCCCCGGTGGCGGCGTTGTTCCTTTTTCAGCTGGTGTTCATGGACACGGCGGCCACCATCCCCACCGGCGCGCTGGCCGAGCGGTGGCGGTTCTCTTCATTCGTGCTGTTCAGCTTTGCCGTTTCCACCGTCATCTATCCGATTTACGCCAACTGGGTCTGGGGCTCGGGCTGGCTGTCGCAGCTTGGAAAGAACTTCGGCTTCGGGCACGGGCACGTGGACTTCGCGGGCAGCTCCGTGGTGCACATGGTCGGTGGCGTGGCGGCGCTGGTCTCGGCCAAGATGCTGGGGCCGCGCATTGGCAAGTACGGTGCGGACGGCAGCCCGCATCCCATTCCCGGTCACAACATGCCCATGGTGGCGCTGGGGACCTTCATCCTGGCGTTCGGGTGGTTCGGATTCAATGCCGGGTCAACCCTGTCGGGAAGCGACACGCACATCGCGGTGGTGGCCGTGAACACCATGCTGGCGTCGGCCTCGGGCGCCTTCGCCGCTTACCTGTGGACCAAGTTCAAGTTCGGAGCGCCTGACCTGAGCATGCTGTGCAACGGCATGCTGGCGGGGCTGGTGGCGATCACCGCTCCTTGCGCCTTCGTCACCGCGCCGGTGGCGGTCTTCATCGGGGCGGTGGCGGGCGTGCTGGTGATCGTCTCGGCGATGTTCATCGAGACCACGCTGAAGATTGACGATCCCGTGGGCGCTTCATCCGTGCACGG
>JBDSME010000030.1:0-4628 GCA_039916065.1 Polyangia bacterium | reverse complement strand
TATCGCACGAGAAACGCGCGGATATTTCCCGCCGGAAACATTTCATCCCGGGCGCTTGGCGTCCCCGGGTCGGAGTGCAATACTCAATCGTGATGGACGATTTCCACTGTTCCTTCTGTGGGAAGCGGCGACGGGAGGTGCGTAAGCTCATCTCCGGTCCGCGCGTGTTCATTTGCGACGAGTGCGTGGCTCTGTGCAACGACATCATCGCCAAGGAAGAAGCAGCCGAGCGACCGAAGTACCCTCGGCCGCGCGAGATCTACGACGAGCTGAACCGCTACGTGGTGGGACAGGATCGCGCCAAGAAGGCGCTGGCCGTGTCGGTATTCAACCACTACAAGCGCGTGGGCCAGCACGGCAAGGCCGGCGACGTGGAGATTCAGAAGGGCAACATCTTGCTGCTGGGACCGACCGGTTGCGGAAAGACCCTGCTGGTGCAAACGCTGGCGAAGAAGCTGGACGTTCCTTTCGCCATGGCGGACGCCACCACGCTCACCGAAGCGGGATACGTCGGCGAAGACGTCGACAGCGTCATCAAAGCCCTGTACCGAAACGCCGGCAACGACGCCGAAAAGGCGAGCCGCGGGATTGTCTGCATCGACGAGATCGACAAGATCGCGCGCAAGGGTGGCGGTCCGTCGGTGACGCGGGACGTGTCCGGTGAAGGGGTTCAGCAGGCGCTGCTCAAGATCCTGGAAGGCAAGCAGGCCTCGATCACCCCGGACGGCGCGCGCAATCGGCCGCAGCAGGAGCTGATCCAGGTCGACACCACTGACATCCTGTTCGTCTGCACCGGCGCTTTCAACGGCGTGGAGGAGCTGGTGCGCCGCCGGGTGGGCCAGCGCGGGCTAGGTTTTGGCGCCAGCATCGAGAAATCCGAGCAGTCGAAGAACGAGCTGCGCGCGATGACCCGCACCGAGGACCTGATCAAGTTCGGGATGATCCCGGAGTTCATGGGGCGGCTGCCCATCATCGTGGCGGCGGATGATCTCGACGTCGACATGTTGATCGAGATCCTGTGGAAGCCCAAGAACGCCCTGGCGCGGCAGTATGAACGCCTGTTCGAGATGGAGGGCGTCAAGCTCCGTTTCACCGAGGACGCCCTGGCCAGCGTGGCCGCTGAAGCGGCCCGCCGGAAGTCGGGAGCGCGCGGCCTGCGGGCAATCCTGGAAGAGGTGATGCTGGATGTGATGTACGAGATCCCCTCGCTCACCGGGGTAAGCGAGTGCGTGGTGACTCAGGACGTGGTGGTGTCACGTGGCCGTCCCCAGCTCGTCCGCGAGAAGAAGGCATCCTGACCGGTCCGGTCCGGACATCGAAATTCCGTTCAAGGCGCATCGGGAATCGGACCTCCAATGAACCGAGTTCCTCCCGGACGCCCGAAGCCCGTTGCCCCAGGCCCTTAGTGGCAACGGTGTAGGATGCGGGAGTCTGTTGTGGGTGGACCCAAGCGGATGATTGGCTGGGACGGTTTCCCATCATTGAAAGCTTGCTTCTATCAAGATGACGCCCCATATTCCCCGGCCGGTCCCGAACCCCTCTCATCCCTGACTTTCGCCTTTCCCCAAAATGGCGCACCGCGCTGAGGTCCCATCGATGCTGAGCCAGAAAGAAAAGAACGAGATCCGCCGGGTCCTGGAAGACGAGCAGAAGCGTCTGTCGCGAACGAGCCAGAACGCGCTCGCCTATTCGATGAATCACGAACGAAACATCGGCCGCGATTCCATCGATGAATCGATGGAGGAGGAGATCTTCTCCACGGAGATGCGCCTGCACGACCGCGAGAAGTTCCTGCTGAACAAGGTCACCAAGCAACTGGCCCGGCTGGAAGGCAACGAGATCGACGTCTGCGAAGAGTGCGGCGAATCGATCTCCTTCCGCCGTCTGATGGCCCGGCCGGTGACCACCCTGTGCATCGACTGCAAGGAGCAGGCGGAGCGAGAGGAAGCGGCCGCGGTGCAGACCGGGCGTGGCGGGCTGGGCGACGCCGACATGGGCGGCGGCGACGGCGAGAAGTCGCCAGCCGGCATCGAGGACTGACTCATCTCGCTCCTGGCGCGGGGAGGATGTGGGGCGCGGCCTTGACGTGTCCCCCGCGTGATTGCTGTCACCGCGCAACTGATGTAGGTTTTGTCTCCGACGGCGGACCTCATGGCCGATAGCCGATATCGCATCACCGAGCGTGTTGCCTCGGGTGGCATGGCCGAGGTGTTTCGCGGGGTCGCGGAGTCCTTACACGGATTCAAGAAGAACATCGCCATCAAGCGCATCCTGCCGGCGCTGACCCAGAACAAGAAGTTCGTGGCGATGTTCCTGGACGAGGCGCGGTTGTCGCTGTCGTTGCAACACGCGAACATCGTGCAGGTGTTCGACATCGGTCACTCCGAGGACACGTACTTCATCGTGATGGAGTACGTGGACGGCGTCGATCTGAAGGCTCTGATCGAGTGGCGCCGCCGCATCGGCAAGCGGCTGCCCATCGCCGCCTCGTTGTACATCGTCAACGAGATTTGCAAGGGGTTGGCCTACGCCCACGAAATGATGAACCCCGAAACGGGGCGCCCGCTGGGGATCGTGCACCGAGACATCTCGCCCCCCAACGTGCTCATCTCCAAGCAGGGCGAGGTCAAGGTGGTGGACTTCGGCCTGGCCAAGGCCACCAGTCAACTCGAGACCACCGAGCCTGGCGTGGTGAAGGGGAAGATGAGTTACCTTTCGCCCGAAGCGGCGCGCGGTGACGAGGTGGACAGTCGGGCGGACATCTTCTCCGTCGGCATCTTGCTGTACGAGATGCTGACCGGAAAACGTCTGTTCTACGGGGAGAGCGACTACCAGACGGTGGAACTGGTTCGCAACGCCAAGGTCCCGCCCATCAAGGCCCAGAATCCCGAGGTGGAACAGGAACTGGAGGTGGCCGTGCGCAAGGCCCTGGCCAAGCGCAAAGAGGACCGGTACCAGATCGCCACCGACCTGCAGGACGCCCTGGCGCACTACAGTTATTCGCGCGGGCTGAAGGTTATCTCGCGCGACATCGCCGATCTGATTCGCCAGTGCCTGGAAGACAAGAACGCCCAGTCATCCGGAGGCAAGCGTCGCTCGGGGAACATCCTGGATACCCTGCTGCAAGACGAGATCAACAAGTTCACCTCCGTCGACTTTGAAGACCCAGGATCGCGTCCGGTGTCCCCTGATGAGCTGTCGCCGCCGGGCGGCAGCGACGACTTCGTCGATCCGCGCGCCTGGGCCATCGAGACCAACACTTCACCGGTGTCGCCTGATCGACGGCCCACCGGATCCTTGCCGCTGGGCACGCCGCGCACCGGTATAGGGGTTGGCAGCTCCTTCTTCGATGAGCGCCGGCCCACGTTGCGGGATCCCCACCCCGTCGGGTTGCACGCGGAGGCCTATCAGTCCGCGCAGAAGGCCCGGCGTACCCCGTCAGTGCCGGGAGACGTCCTGGCCGGCCCCACCCCGGGCCCCGACACGCTGGCCTCCGTGCTGGAGCCCACGCCCACCCCGGCGGCGCTGAAGCGCGGCCAGCAGCGGAGCGGTTCCTCCGGGCGTCCTTCGCGCACCGTGGTCATCACCATGCTAACCGGTTTGGTGGTCCTGGCCGCGGCCGTCACCGCGACGGTGGTGATAAAGCGCCAGTCGGTGCTCCGCTCCGCGGGCGCCGCCGGCCAGGTCAGCCGCCCGTAACCCGCCCTGAACTCAGTCGACCGCGACCGGTTCCGGGATCAGGGGGAAGCGGTCGCCGCGGAGGCGGCGCTGGGTGGTGCAGAGCCAGCGGCCCTCGGTGAAGCGCCATTCCTGGGCGACCAGGGTGCGGCGAAGCAGGGAGCGGCGCTGGTTGTACCAGGTGAAGTCGACGGTGACGTCGGCCCGCAGGCCGGCGTCGGTGAAGGTGATCGACGAGACCTCGTCATCCGCCATCTCGAAGTCGTCGGCGAGAGTACCGGTCCGGGCCAAGAAGCGCTGCGCCTCGTCGGCGGCCAGGTGGGCCACCACATCCTGGTAGCGGCCCCAGCGCAGGCCATCGTTGTACTGGTGGGTGATGCGTATCAGCGCGTCTTGACGGTTCTGGGAGGGAGTCACGCATCCGGCGGTCGCGATGGTGATCCCACCGCACAAGACAAACCAGAGCCGGGACACCATCCCCCAACGCTAAGGTCCGGCCGGCGGACGGGCAAGAAATCGCCTCAAATCCGTCGACTCTCGCGGCTTCGAGGCTGTCGCCGGGAAGGATGTCTGTCAATTTGACCTCAGACCCAGACTGTATCCACCTGGTACGGGGCCAAAGCGCGGTCGGCGGTCATCAAGGTCAATCCTTCTAGCCTGGCTTGTGTGATGAGCAGGCGGTCGAAGGGATCGGCGTGGTGGCGCTCCAGTTTGCGAACGGCATCGGCGTGGGTGACGAGCACCGGGAGATCCGAGAACCCGGCCGTTTGCCGGGCTTCGTCGACTGACATGGGGAATTCCAGTTTGCCGAGCGTCACCTTGATGGCGATCTCCCAGGCGCTGGCCGCGCTGACGAAGACGTCGGCGGCGTTCCGAATGACCTTCCGGCTTCGAGCACCGAGCCTCCGATCGTCGGTGCACCACCAAATGAAGACGTGGGTGTCGAGCAG
>JBDSME010000029.1:0-15514 GCA_039916065.1 Polyangia bacterium | reverse complement strand
CCGTTCATCGATGCATCGCTTGGGAACCGTGGCGGCCTGGGGAGGCGGCCTTGCCTGGGTGTTCGTCTCTTTGCTGGAAGCCTGGTTTCATTTTGGGGAACCTGGACCCCTGGCCGGCCCGCTGCTGCCCGTGCTGGAGTGGTCGCAGACCTTCCGGGTGGTGAACGCCTATCACCTGTTTGCGGCGGTGACGCGCGATCGCATCGAGCCGGAGTTCCAGCTTCAGGCCACCGCCGACGGACCCTGGGTGGCCCATCACCTGCGCTACAAGCCGGGTCCGCCGGAGCGCGCGCCTGCCTTCGTGGCGCCACATCAGCCGCGTGTGGACTTCTTGCTCTGGTTCTACGGCGTCGGATTTGACCAGAGACAACCGGCGTTCGTCAGCGCGTTGCAGGCGCGGCTCTGCGCCGACCCCACAGCTGTCGCGTCACTTTTCGTGTCCCCACTTCCCGCCAACCCAGTGGCGGTACGTATCGCCTTCTGGGACTACCAATTCACTTCGCCGGCCGAAAAGGCGACGAGTGGTGCCTGGTGGACCAGCCACCAGGTCGGGACGACACCGATCTTCGACTGTGGCGTGGAGCCCTGAGATTAGTGGCCGCCAGCTGATGGGCTGGGGCTCGACGTCGGCGCGGGGGCCTTCACGGGATGGACTTCGTGAAACTTGCGCAGATCGAGCAGCATGTCCCCGCTCTCCAGCTCGCTGAGAATGTCCGCGTGGCGGTGGTCCCACAATATCTGGCGCGCGTTGTAGTGATGGCTGGCGTGAACCTGCTGCATGAAGGTGTCGTCGAGCCCCACCACCATCACCTGTAGCTCCGCTTCCTTCGCCGCCAGCGAGGCCGCGCTTTCGCCCCACAGCGGGCTGCGTTCGTCGATCTGGTGCAACACGGTCCAAGACCGCGACAAGGTGAGCGCGCGGTCGCGAGAGATTGCCAGGTCGACCATGCGATAGAAGGTTCGGCCCTCCGTGGTGTGCTCGGTGCGGACCAGACTGATGTGAATCTCCGCATTGACGATCTGGTTGGCGCGCGCGTTGCCCAGCCGGAACGACAGCGTCGGTTGACCGTTCATGGGACCGATGACCGCCTCGCGGGTGAAGACAAACCGGGCGGTCGATCGCGAGAACTTGGCGAACACCAATCCCGTGGTCAGGGCGGTCAGCAGCAGACCGGTGAGGGACTCCGCCACCACCATGCCGTTCGCGGCATCGGAGCGCGGAAACATCGCGCCATAGCCGATGGTCCCCATGGTCTGGATGCTGAAGAAGAAGGCCTCCTTGAATGATCCCGGCGGCATATTGGTGACGCCGTCCGTCCACAGGTACCCCAGCGCGAACAGCGCATTGGCTCCCAGGTAGACGGCGGCGATCGTCGCCAGCGTGACACTCCATGGCCACCGCAAGACGCCGTGATAGAAATCCCGCCAGGTCGGACGTCCGGCGCCGACCACGTGAATCTGGTAGTCGTCTCCAGGCCGCCGGACAATGTTCCCGAACACCGCCCCAGTCTCCCCTGCCCCCCTGCCCTTGGCAACGGCGCAAGGGAGCCCCCTTGGCCGGATCGCGCGCTAGAATTTGCTTGCCATGTGTGGCCGAGCGACCCTGAGCAACCACGACCTCAACGACGTCCTCGAAGAGCTGGACGCCGAGTTTTCTACCGAAGACGCTTCTCTTTTCAGGCCGCGCTACAACATCGCGCCCTCCGACACGCATTGGATCGTGGAGGCAAAAGGCGATCGTCGCGTCCTGGTTCCAGCAATGTGGGGCTATCTGGCGTCGGCGTCGAGTCGACTCTTGATCAACGTGCGCGGCGAGCAGGTCGCCTCGGGCGGTGGTTTTCGTCGGGCTTTCGACGCGCGTCGCTGCGTGATGGTGACCGACGGGTTTTTCGAATGGGACCAGCGGCGTATGCCCTACTGGTATCACCGACCCGACGGCGGACTGATACTGATGGCGGGATTGTCCCAGGCTCCTGGCGCCGAGCCGCCTGGAGCCCGCGGCCACGCCGGGGGCCACGCCAGCGCCGAGGGCCACCCCAGCACAAAGGAACAGACCGGGCCGCGCTTCCCGCGATTCACCGTGTTGACCACCCGGCCCAATCAGCTCGTGGCGCAGGTTCACAACCGCATGCCGGTGATCATTCCCCCGGACCGCCTCGACCTGTGGCTGACCGCCGAGCCGGCGGCCGCGAGCCGTCTGATCGCCCCCGCCCCCGACGAAGCCTTGGTCGCGACTGCCGTGTCGCGCCGTGTGAACTCGGTCAAGAACGATGACCCAGGCTGCCTGACGCCCGCCGCCCCGACGGACGCCCCACCACCGGCTCCCCCGCGCCAGGGCAGCCTTTTTTAGCGTGACGCCGCCAGCGCCACCTGGGTCCTCAGGGGCTGTCCGACCATGCGCCCTGGGGCCGCAGGCCGTGCACGAACACCCGAACGGACCGTGGGCCGTCCAGCGCGCGCGGAACCGACAACGGCAACACCGATCCGGGATTGGTGTATGCCGGAACTCGGATGCAAACCGTCACTTCTTCGGTCACCTGGCCGTCGTGCTGGCAGATGCGGCACCAGACCCCGCGCGGTCGCGCCACGCCGCCGCAGCTTGAACAGACGACCTGCATTGGCATTTCGATGGCAACGGTGCCGCCGCTGGCCGCCTCCCGGGTGTTGAGGTGCAGGTCGATGACTCCGTCATCGCCCAGCGACGCGATCCGCGAGGCGGTCAACTCATCCAGACGGCCGGAGACCCGGGACAACAGGTCCGGGATCATCACGGGACGCGCCGACTTCCATACGTTGGTTCCGATAGTCTGGCTTTGTCCGCTGGTGGCCACGGTCCAACTAACCCCGCCCGACTGAACACCGCCCGGAGCGTGCTCTCGGGCGCGCGCACTCCAGACGGCCTCCTCCACCAGCGAGGCATCGTAAGCGGCCCGCGCCACGGGGTTGGACAGGACGCGGTAGGCGTCGGCTATCCCCGCGAAGGTGGCGGCGCTGGCGGCCCCGGCACGATCGGGGTGATGAGCCAGGGCCATGGTCCGATAGGCGTGGCGCAACTCCACCAAGGTGGCGGACCGGGCCACCCGCAGGACAGCGTAGAGATCGACCCGCGTCGAACGCACCAGCACAGCTTAGCGCCCCCGCGCCAAAAACACCTCTTCAGCAACCAGGCACGGACGACCGACGGCGGGGCGCAAGGTGGGCGTGGGCGTGGGACGTGGGCCAGCCAGCCCCGTCACGGATGTGAGCTGTCCTGCTTCACACCGCCAGGCGATCGCTCGGCCACCGAAGCAAGACCCGCCGCTCCCGCCGGCATCGCACTGGGGCGCTCCTCCGGGGGAGCCGGTCGCTGTCCTTCCGATCGCGCTCCGGTCCGTTTCCCCTCCGGCGAGGCCTGCTCGAGGATGGCGTTGACCTCGCCTCCCATCAAGAAGATGAATCCCGACATATAAAACCATGTCATCAACACGATCACGCCGCCGATCGATCCGTAGGTCACGTTGTAGCTGCCGAAGTTCGAGACATACTGACCGAAGCCCCAGGTGGTCAAAAGCCAGATCAAGGTGGCTGCCACGGACCCCGGCGTGATGAACTTGATCTTCTGCTGTACGTCGGGGAGCACGTAGTAGTTGATGGCCCCCGCCAGCATGATCACGGCGGCGGTGACGGGCCAGCGCAGCCAGGTCCAGACGAACACATACTCGGAGGTGATCCCCATCCAACGGGCCAGCCAGAAACCGGCGTAGCCGCCCGCCACCAGCGCGGTGATCGCCAGCACCCCCGCGATCGCCCCCCCGACCGTCATGCCGATGGCCAGCAACTCCGTCCGCCAGAAGGGACGCGTCTCCTTGACGTCGTAGGCCAGGTTCATTGCCTTGCGCAGGGCATCCACACCGCGCGAAGCCGAATAGACCGTGATGGCCAGGCCGAAGGTCAGCAACCCAGCCCGCGGACGCGACACCAGGGCGTGCACATGATCGTCGATCAGACCCATGGCCTGCGAAGGCAACATGGTGCGCAGGCGCGCCATCAGCGTGTCAACAGAGTTTCCGAGGGGCAGGTACGCCGTCAGCGTCGCCAGAAAGAACAGAAACGGAAACAAGGAGAACAGAAAATAGTAGCCGAGCGCGGCGGCGCTGTCCGACACGGCGTCATTCTCGTACTCCTCGTACAGACGCTTGAAGAGGACTTTCAGGGGGATGCTACCCCCGCCCGGCGTTCTCACGGGCCCACCGTGACCCGCGCCCGACCGTCACCGCCCGACGACCGCTCCTCCGCGATGGGCGCGGTCGCCGAGACAAACGATACGGTGCGCACGCCGCCGCGCACGTGGTCCATGGCCAGCAACACCGCACCCATGATTTCCGCGCGCGTCCCCAGTATGGAGGGGACGATGCGCACTCCTCGGGGCTGCAGCGCATGTCGATCCACCGAGGCCCGCAAAGGCCCGAACAGGGCCTCTCCCGCGCTGGCGGGATCACCCGCCACCACGATCATCTCGGGATCGAGGATATTCAACAGATAGGAGATCCCCTTGCCCAGGTGCTCGCCCACCTCGGACAGTATCCGGCGCGCCACCCGGTCACCCTCTCGCGCCGCCGCGGTCACCGCGGACGCGTCCAGCGGGACCTGCGCCGCCCGCAGCGTCGTCGCCTCGGAACCGGCGACCGCCTGCTTGGCCGCGCGCGCGATGGCCATCCCCGATGCAACCGTTTCCAGACAACCGCGGCGCCCGCAAGCGCACACGCGTCCGGCGTCGTCGGTGACCGGACAATGGCCAATCTCGCCGCCAAACCCACGAAAACCGAAGAACAGCTTCCCGTCGATCACCACTCCCGAGCCAATGCCCGTTCCCGAATAGAGCCACACGAATGAAGCCACACCCACGGCGGCGCCCACCCGCCCTTCGGCGACCGCTGCCGCATGGGCTTCGTTGTGCACCACCACCGGCAGGCCGAAGGCCTCGCTGACCATTTCCCGCACGGGAACGTCGTGCCAGCCGAGATTCGGCGACACCACGCAAACGCCGGTCGATTGTTCCACCGGCCCGTGCACCGACACGCCGACGGACCGCACCCTGTCGCGCGGGACATTGGCCGACGTCAAGGCCTGCTCCAGCAACGGTTGGACCTGCTCCATGGACGCCTTGGCCGACCCCTTCATGGACGGGCCCTCCGCTATGGCCCGGATCACGCCACGTGCATCGGCCACCGCCACCGCCGTGCCGCGGGCGCTGAAGTGGATGCCCAGATAGGCCGCTGACTGGCCGTTGAACTCCAGCAACCGCGCCGGTCGTCCGCCGTTCGAGGCCGTCTCCGCGAACCCCACCTCGCGCACAGTTCCGTCCTTCATCAGGTCGTCGACAATCGCCGACACAGTGGGCTTGGTCAGCGCTGAACGGTTGGCCAGCTCGGCGCGCGAGATCCGCGCGCTGTGACGGATGATGTCCAGAACGATGGCGCGGTTGATCTCGCGCATGCCTCGATTGTCGACCTTGCGTTGCATGGGTTCAGCCGCCGTGATGACTTAGCATCCGGGTCACGCGCGATCACCGCGGATAGCCGCAGACCATCTGTCCAGCACGCGCATGTTTCCCAGGCTGTCGGCCCAGGTCATGGCGGGCCACTTGGGCTCCAGCGCCGGCAGGCTGTCCGCAACCAACTCCGCCTCGATGCAGTAGGTAGCCTTGTCGGTCATCACGGACACCGCCTCGGGCTCGCGACCGTCGCGATGAATCACGAACGAGGTTTCACGCGCCTGGCGCTTGCCTTCGGGGATCCAGGGGTTGGGCAGCACGATCTTGCCGTCCTCGCCAAACAGCACGGCCGTCGTTCCCGCGTCATGGAACACCCCGCACGTGATTGCCGCCGTCAAGCCGGAGGCGAACCGCAGCAGAGCGGTCGCCATCTCGTCAGCGCCCGTCGGTCCCAGCAGGCCCATCGCCTTGAACTCCACCGGTTCCGCCACTGGCTTGTTTTCGACCAGACCGGCGATGAGGCGGACGAACGACACCGGGTATCCCCCGACATCCAGGATGCCCCCGCCTCCCAGCGTCAGGTCGAAGAGGCGCCCCTTGGGATCTCGCGGAACGCGAAAGGCGAAATCGGCGCGCACATGGCGGATGGCACCGATGGCGCCGTCGCGAACGCACTCGATCAGTCTGGCCATCAGGGGGTGACAGCGATACATGAACGCTTCCATCAAAAAAACATTGGCGGCTCTCGCCGCCTCGATCAACCGACCAGCGCTGTTGGCGTCCATGGTCAGCGGCTTTTCGCACAGCACCGCTTTTCTGGCCTGGATGCAGGCCAGTGCCTGGGCCTCGTGCGCGGGATGTGGCGTCGCGACATAGACAGCGTCCACCGCAGGGTCCGCCAGCAACTCCGCCAGCGTGTCCGCTGACTTCGGAAGCTTCCACCTGTCTGCGAAGGCGCGGCTCTTCGCGGGCGCCGATCCGACCACGTTCACCACGCGGCAGCGGGCGGATTGAACCAGGGCGTCCGCAAAGTCGGTGGCAATGCCACCAGTCCCAATAACTCCCCAGTTCAGCTTTTCTTTCATGCCGCATGCCTCCTTGCCAATCCGACACCGACGCCGACGCCGGTCCGGCCCGGGGAGACTACCAGATGCCCTGCATAGCTCGCCGCCTCGCTCTTGGTCCGGAACGATGCGTTAACATCCTTTCTTACGCACTGCTGGAATGGGCAGGGCCGCGATTAGGAAGACGTGTTTACTTAGCCTAACGGGGCTGGTAGGGTGCGCCGACTTAGCTCGAAAAGTTCCACGCAAAGTTCGACATTGACAGGTCTGCCCAATTTTTTCTCCCGCCCACGGACCTCGCCTGGCATGACAGAACAACCGGTGCCCGTGTGGCGCATAGTGGCGGAGTCCCCATGGCCACTGGTCTGAACCCGGGTGGGGGGGTGTCGAGGAGTGCGTGGGGTGAGGTGGACGGCAACGATGTCGACCTCTTCACTCTGACCAACAGTCATGGCTTGACCATGAAGGTCAGCAGCTACGGCGCCATCCTGACCAACCTGTCGGTTCCGGATCGGACGGGCAGGTTCGCGGACGTGGTCCTTGGCTTCGATGACCTGTCCGGGTACTTGAAGCACAGCCCCTACTTCGGTGCCACCGTGGGACGCGTGGCCAATCGAATTCGGGAAGCACATTTCCAGCTGCAGCAGGATGGCGAAGATCGCCAATTTGGCCTGGTCGCCAACGATGGTCTCCATCACCTGCACGGCGGCCGCAAGGGCTGGGACAAGGTGGTCTGGGCGACGCAGCCGCTGTCCAGCCCCGACGGACCCGCCCTGAAGCTGACCTACGTGTCGCCCGACGGCGACGAAGGTTATCCAGGGACGGTATGGGCTACGACGATCTACACCCTGACCAACAATGACGAGCTGCGGATCGAGATGTCGGCCACCGCGGATACAGCCACGATCTTGAACATGGTCAATCACAGCTACTGGAACCTGGCCGGGGCCGGGTCGGGCCCCATCACGGAGCACGAGTTGCTGTTGCACGCCGACCATTACACCCCTGGGGATCCCGTGGTACCCACCGGTGTGGAACGGGAAGTGACGGGTACCCCGTTTGACTTCACCACCGCCAAGACGGTGGGGCGCGACCTGCGCGCCGCTGGCGGGACCCCGATCGGCTATGACCACAATTTCGTGATCCGCGGACCTGCCCGCAACCTGCGGCCGGTGGCACGTTTGTGTGATCCGCGGTCAGGGCGGGTGATGACGCTCGAGGCCGACCAGCCAGGGGTGCAGTTCTATTCAGGGAACTTCTTGGATGGCAAGGTGGCCGGCAAGGCGAGCGTCGCTTATGCGCAGTACACCGGCTTGTGTCTGGAAACCCAGGCTTTCCCGAATGCCATCAACGTGCCCGCCTGGCGCAGCCAGGTGGTGCTGACCCCCGCCCAGACGTATAAGCACACGATGATCCACAGGTTTACCACCGCATAGGGACCGAACGCGGCCGGTCCCCTTCTTCTGGGGGCACGGGTCTCAGCCGCATCTGACAGTCCACTCAGTACAGACGCACAGGAGAGAGAACATGCGAATTTCGACCCCCGCTTCACCCTGCAGCTTGACCGGACCCATCACGCGGGGTGTGGCAGTCCCCACGCTCTCTCTCTTCTTGGCCCTCGTGGCCTTCGGATGCACCAAGAAGAGTGAGCCTGGCGCCACATCGACGACCAGCGGCGCCGCGACCGCCCCCACGGGCACCTACCGGTTCGCCTTCGTCACCAACAATTCATCGGACTTCTGGAACATCGCGGAGAAGGGTCTGCGCAAGGCGGAGAAGGATTTCGGCGTCAAGGTGGACATGTTTCGCCCGCTGAAGGGGGAGATCGCCGATCAGCAGCGCTTCCTGGAGGACATCATGGTGCAGAACTTCGATGGCGTGGCCATCAGCCCCATCAATCCGGACGCCATGACCTCCACGTTCGACAAGGTCGCCGCCAAGATGCCGCTGGTCTGCCATGACTCCGACGCGCCCAAGTCCAAGCGCAACGTGTACGTCGGCACCAACAACGTGGAGGCGGGGCGCGCCGCTGGGGCCTCCGCCATCGAGGCCCTGAAGGCGGCCCATATCACCAAGGGCAAGATCGCCATCTTCGTCGGGCGCATCGACATGCAGAACGCCATCGAACGAAAGCAGGGCGTCGACGAGACCCTGGGCAAGCTGCCCGGCTTCGAGATCCTGCCCGTCTACCTCGACAAGACCGACCGCGCCCTGGCCAAGAAGAACGCCGAGGACGCGCTGGCTCGTTATCCAGACCTGGTGCTCCTGATGGGCTTGTGGTCGTACAACGGCCCCTGCATGGCGGGCGCGGTTCGCTCGTCGACGCGCAAGGAGAAGCCGGTGATGATTGCCTTCGATGAGGAGGAAGAGACGTTGAAGGCGGTGCAGGACGGGATGATCTTCTCCACCATCGTGCAGCGGCCCTTCCAGTTCGGCTACCAGTCCATCAAGTCGCTGAAGGACCTGAAGGACGGCAAGACTGTCCCCCCGGTCGTCGACACCGGCATCTTGACGGTGAAGAAGGACAACGTGGCGCAGTTCTGGAGCGAGCTCCGCGAGCTGAAGAAATGAGCCTGTCGCTGCGCCGGGTTGAGAAGTCCTTCGGCGGCGTGCGCGCCCTGCGCGGGGTGGATTTCGAGGTCAAGCCGGGTGAGATAGTGGGGCTGCTGGGGGGCAACGGCGCCGGAAAGTCCACCTTGATGAAGGTGGCGGCGGGGATACACATTCCCGACGCCGGCACCGTCACCATCGACGGCCACGTCCCGCAAAGCCCTGCGGATGCCATCCGGCTGGGCGTGTCCCTGGTGCGACAGGAGCTGATTCAGGCCAATGACCTGGACGTGGGCTCCAACGTCATGCTGGGCCACGAGCCGCACCGGTTCGGGATCATCGACCGCACCGCCCTGTATCGAGAAGCGACCAAGGCCCTGCAGCGGGTGGGCGGAGACATCGATCCGCGGACGCCCCTGCGGTCGCTATCGCCCGGGCAGAAGCAGCGCGCCGAGATCGCCCGCGCTTTGTCCCTCAATGCCAAGGTGCTGTTGCTCGACGAGCCCACCGCCACCCTGTCCGAATCAGATGCCGCCCTCTTGTTCGGGTTGCTCCACGAACTGCGCAAGAACGGCATCGCCATGGTGTATATCTCGCACCGCTTGCGCGAAGTTTTGAAGATCACCGATCGCGTGGTCTGCATGCGCGACGGGGAGCGCGTGGCCGAGTTGCCCACGGCGGAAGCCACGATGGACAAGCTGGTGGAGCTGCTGGCAGGCTCCAACAACCTCGAATCCGAGGTGCCGGCGCCCATCGGGTCCGAGGTGGTGCTGTCCGTCCGCGGCCGCGTCTCCTTCGACCTGCACGCCGGCGAGATCCTCGGTTTGGCGGGGCTGGTGGGCGCGGGGCGCACCAGCGTGTTGCGCGAGCTGTTCGGGTCGCGTCCCTGCGGTCTGGAGGTGTCGATCGGCGGGCGCAAGATCAAAATCCTCACCCCGCGCGATGCCATGCGCGAGGGGTTTGCCTACGTCCCGGAAGAGAGAGCGTCCGAGGGCCTTATCCTGGACATGTTGACGGAGCGCAACATCGCCCTGCCCTCCTTGAAGCGGTTCCACCTGGAGAACGAGCTGGACATAGCCCGCCCCTTCATGGAGCGCTTTCGTATTCGTGGCGGCGGCACCGCGCGCATGCTTTCCGGCGGAAACCAGCAGAAGATCGTGCTCGCCAAGTGGATGGCGCGCAGCCCGAAAATCTTGCTGCTGGACGAGCCCACCCGCGGGCTGGACATCCGGGCGAAGCGCGACGTTCACGACGTGGTTCGTGAGCTGGCCGCGTCCGGAAAGGGAGTGATTGTTTCCAGCTCGGAGGCAGAGGAGATCGCTCTGCTCTGCCACCGCGCGATTGTACTGTCCGGGGGCAAGGCTCGTGGGGAGCTTGCCCGACACGAACTGACTGACGCCAACATACTGCGGTTTGCCACATGAATGATATCCCGATGACCAGTGCCCCAGTCGCCATAGTTGCTCCCGCCAAGCTCACGCTCATGAAGAAAGAGCTGACCATGCTGGGGGTGATGATCGGATTGGCCGTACTGACAGCCATCCTCAATCCGGTATTCCTGGGCGGAGACAATCTGCGGAACACCATGCGGCACATCTCGCTCATCTCGCTGTTCGCGCTGGGCGAGGCGGTGGTCATCATCGCCGGGGGCATCGATCTGTCGATCGGTTCCATCATCTGCGTCTCGGCGGTCACCACCAGCTATCTCACCATGTTCATGGGGTTCGGTATCGGGTCCGCGGTCGCGACGGCGATAGCCCTTTCCTTGTTCATCGGCTTTGCCCAGGGCCTGGTGATCACCTGGCTGGGCGTGCAGCCGTTCGTGGTCACGCTGGGATCAATGTTGTTGCTGCGCGGCGTGGCCGAGGTGATGACCGGAGGAACGGACATCGGTTTTCAGGGCAAGTACCCTGGATTCAGGTTCCTGGGTGAAGGGCTGGGCTTCGGAATGCCCATGCCGTTCTGGTTCGCCCTCATCGCCATTGCCATCACCGCGTTCCTGATGCATCGGACCCTGTTCGGCCGCTACTGCTACGCCATCGGCTCGAACGCCGAGGCGGCCCGGCTGTCGGGAGTGCCGGTGCAGCGCATCCGCCTGGTGACCTTCATTGCCAGTGCCGGTCTGTCCGGGGTGGCGGGCGTGCTGTACGTGGCGTACTTGCCCAGCGCCACGCCGTCGCTCGGGTCCGCCTACGAACTGCACGCCGTTGCCGCGGCGGTGCTGGGAGGCTGTTCGCTGCTGGGCGGCCGCGGATCAGTATTCGGAGTGCTGGTCGGCGCGGGAATCATGCAGATCACCTTCAATGCCGTGAATCTGGTGGGCAAGTCCCTCTGGCAGAACGTGGTCGCCGGCGGGGTGATCCTCGCGGCGGTGATCGTGGACCGGGTGTTCGAGAAGAACGCTTCGCGTCGACGCACCAAATAACCGGAGTTGCTACCTTCACCTCCTGCTGATGCGAGTTGACCAACATGGCTGACCAGAAACGAATCCTAGTGACGGGCGCCACCGGAAAGGTGGGCCAGACCGTGGTGAAGCGGCTGCTGTCGGATCCCAAGTTCGACGGCTTCGTGGTCCGGGCGCTTTGCCACAACCGCAAGCTGGAGCCGCGCCCGCGGCTGGAGGTGGTGTCGGGATCGATCGAACATCGTCAGGACGTGAACAGAGCGGTTGCCGGCGTGACGCACGTCTTGCACCTGGCCACCAGCAAGGAAACTCCCGAATCGATCATGGACGTGGCCGTGAAGGGGATGTTCTGGCTGCTCGAGGAGTGCCGGATCAGCCCCACCTTCCAGCAGTTTCTGCTGATCGGCGGCGACGCCGGGATGGGACATTTCTTCTACCCCCATCCCATTCCCGTGACCGAGACGCAGAAGCACAGCGCCTACCCGGGCTGTTATGCGTTGTCCAAGGTCCTGGAAGAGGTCTTGCTGGAGCAGTACTACATCCAGTACGACCTGAACGGTTGCTGCCTGCGCGCGCCGTGGATCATGGAGAAGGACGACTTCAAGTACACGCTCTCGTTCGGTGACGATGTCTTCGGCGGTCCGCGGTGGGGTGAACTGGTGGGCCCCGAGAAGGCCGCCGCCTACGTCAAGACGCAAACCGTCCCCGTCATGCTGGATCCGAACGGCCTCCCCGTGAAGCGGAACTTCGTCCACGTCGAAGACCTCATCGATGCCGTGCTTGCGGCAGTGGACGCGCCCGCAGCGCGCCAGCAGACCTTCAACGTATGTATGGACGAACCCGTTGATTACGGAGCGCTGGCCGCCTATCTGGCGGAATCGCGCCGGCTGCCCAGCGTCACCGTCCCCACCCCTTATCGGTCTACCTGGCTGGACAACACCAAGGCCAAGTTTCTCCTGGGGTGGCGTCCCCGTTACGATTTGCACAAGCTTACGGACGCGGCGTTTGATTACCGTCGCTCCCCTGAAGATCCCCGTATTGTTTGGTATCCCGGCTGATGTCGCGCGCAGGCACCGCAAACCAGACCATTGACCAGCCCAGCGAGGGTGGCCTCGCCTCGACGGTGATCACCGCCAGGCGCGCTTTTGCTGATCAGTTCGCAGGCAAGCCGGTCTGGATCGCGGTGGCTCCTGGCCGGGTCAACCTGATCGGCGAGCACACCGATTACAACGGCGGCTTCGTGTTGCCCATGGCCATCGATCGCTACGCGGTGATCGCGGCCGCTCCCGCGGCCAAGGCCCAACAAGTCGGCGAGGGCAACGCCAGCGGCGGCTCCACGCGCGTGCGGGTCTACAGCGCCGCTCTTGAAACGCTGGTGGAAGTTCCGCTTGACTTGCCCATCACCCCCGGAGACCCGAGCTGGGCCAACTATGTGCGGGGGGTGATCACCGGGTTTCAGGGCCGCGGGCTCGAGGTTCCAGGCCTGGACATGGTGGTGGTCTCGGACGTTCCGCTGGGGGGAGGTCTGTCCAGCAGCGCGGCGCTGGAGGTCGCGACGGCGACGTTGCTGGAGGCCGCCACGGGAAGAACGCTGGACCAGCTGGAGAAGGCGCGGCTTTGTCGGCAGGCGGAGCACGAATTCGCAGGGGTCCCCTGCGGACTGATGGATCAGCTCGCGTCCGTCATGGGCGATGAGGCGGGCGCGCTGCTCATCGACTGCCAGTCCGAGCAGGTGCGGGTGGTGCCCTTCGCCGACCCCACGGTGAGCGTCCTTATCTGCAACACCAACGTGAGGCACGCCCTGGCGAACAGCGCCTACTCGCGCCGTCGGGCCGAATGCGCCGAGGCGGCCAGCCAACTTGGCGTCCCCTCCTTGCGCCAGGCCACCCTTGACGCCGTCGAGGCGACGCCGGGAATCCTGGATCCGGTGGTGCGCCAGCGGGCCCGTCACGTCGTGACCGAGAATGCCCGCGCGCTCGCCGCCGCCAAATACCTGGAGGCGCGCGACTTCGGCAAGGTCGGCGAGCTGATGTACCAGAGCCACCGCTCGCTGCGCGACGACTTCGAGGTCAGCTGCAAGGAGCTGGACACGCTGGTCGACCTGGCGGCTGAGATCGGCGTGGGCGGAGGCGTGCTGGGTTCTCGCATGACCGGCGGCGGCTTTGGCGGATGCACCGTCACGCTGGTGCGGACCCGGAACGTCGCCGCGGTGGCCGAGGCCCTGGCGGTGGAATACCAGCGGCGCACGTCATGCACGCTGACTCACTTCGTTTCGCGGCCCGCGCGCGGCGCGCATCTGCTCTCGCCGACCGAGGCGCCTTGAACCCCTTCGATCCGGAGTCCGACCCTCACCGCCGCTACAACCCCCTGACGGGACAATACGTCCTGGTTTCGCCCCACCGGAACAAGCGTCCCTGGCAAGGCCAGACGGAACCGATCAGCAGCGCGCGGCGGCCCGCCCACGATCCCACCTGCTATCTGTGCCCGGGCAATCGCCGAGCCCAGTCCGACATCAATCCCCCGTACCAGGGGACCTTCGTCTTCGACAACGACTTCAGCGCGTTGCTGCCGGAGGTTCCCCCTTTCCACAAGGACGCGGGGCAGGCTCCGTCCGGCGACGCCGATCGAGACGTCGACCTTGGCCCTTCACCAACCGATTCCTTGCTGCGCCTCGAGCCAGTGGGAGGGAAGTGTCGGGTGATCTGTTTTTCCCCGCGCCACGATCTCAGCCTTCCAGAAATGGCAGTCGAGGACATCGCCCGCGTGGTTGACACCTGGGCGGCGGAAACGGCGGCCCTCGGGCAGAAGTACCGCTGGGTGCAGGTGTTCGAAAACAAGGGTGCCGTGATGGGGTGTTCGAATCCTCACCCCCACGGCCAGATCTGGGCGTCAAGCTCGCTCCCCAATGAACCGGCGGGGGAAGATCTTCAGCAGCGGCTGTACCAACAACAGCACGGGAGCACCCTGCTGCTCGACTATGTAGCCAGAGAATTACAGCTTGGCACCCGATTGGTTCACGAGAGTGAAGATTTCATGGCCGTGGTGCCCTTCTGGGCGGTGTGGCCTTTCGAAACGCTGATCGTGGCGAAGCGTCCCGTGTTGCGGCTGCCCGAGCTGTCACCAGCGGCGAGGCTGGACCTGGCCGGCTTTCTTCGTACGCTTCTGGCAGCTTATGACCGCCTCTTCGAGGTGTCGTTCCCGTATTCCATGGGGTGGCATGGAGCACCGTTTGGGGCACCATTCCTGGGCGAACGAGTCCCCCCTGACAACATCAAAAGCGAAGAGGCCGTGAGTCATTGGCAGCTCCACGCGCACATCTACCCACCCCTTTTGCGATCCGCGACCGTGAAGAAATTCATGGTGGGATACGAAATGCTGGGCGAGCCGCAAAGGGATCTGACCGCGGAGCAGGCCGCCCAACGTTTGCGCCAGCTTGTGCAACGTCCTTGACGGGGCGGCATCGAACTTCCTGCGCCTTAAGAGCGGAAGCAGACTCCGGCGAAAGATGAACCGGAAGTGTGGCGAGAAGAGTCTTGACTGAGCAGGAGCTCGATTCGTTCCTCGGTCCGCGGAGAATGCATCGCATTATTTTCGCGTTCCCGCCACATGCAGATTCCGCACCGCCACGGAGGCAAGAAGAATGAGGACCAGGATACGAAAGGGGAGATCGCTGCTTTCGGCAGCGGTGCTGCTGGCCGCCGGTTGTGGAGCGCAGGTCGCGCCAGGGAACTCCGGCACGGGTAGCATGACCGGGTTGGGTGGCGCGGTCGGCAGCGGCGGTTCGAATGGCCCCCCCGGCGGTATTGGTGGACCTGGGAGCAGCGGCTCCGGCGGGAGTCCCGCGAACGGCGGTGCGGGGGTGGCGGGCGCGTCTGGCTCCGGAGGCGGCAGCGCCACCACCTGCACTGCTCTCCCGTCTATCCCACGGCGGCTCTGGAGGCTCTCGTCCGAGCAATACTCCAACGCCACCCGGGATCTGCTGAAGTTGACCGCGCCGGTGTCGGTGCAAAGCAGCACCGACGG
>JBDSME010000028.1:0-9782 GCA_039916065.1 Polyangia bacterium | reverse complement strand
GCCCCCCGCGACAATTCCGGGCATCATTGCAGCCGCCGGTGCCAAAGGGTGCGGCGGCGCGGTGGTGATCACGGCGGGGCTCGGACATGGCCCAGGCTCGCTCGCCGACGAAGCGGCCCAAGCCGGGCGTGCGCATGGACTGAGGTTCATCGGTCCGAATTGCCTCGGCGTGATGGTACCGGGTGCCAGGCTGAATGCGAGCTTTGCGGCACACGCGCCGCGGCCTGGAGATCTCGCGCTGATCTCTCAGTCCGGAGCGATCGCGGCCGGCATGGTCGAATGGGCGGCGCACCTGAAGCGCATCGAATCGGAGCCGCCAACAACCTTGCGTTCGCTCCCCGTGGCGGGTGACCCTGCGAACGGACCGCCCACCTTGCGTTTGCCGCCGCCGTCGCGGACAGGGCGGAATGTCTTCATCGCCCTTGGTTTCGCCTGCGCGGCGGGCGCCTTGGGCCTCACCTGGATGCGAAACACCCGCCCCCCCGACGTGTCGTCGCTGCCGGGCGGCGCTGAGCAGGGAAGCGCCGCTTACCCGACGCCGACGCCGCCCTCATCGACGCCGATGTCGCAGACTCCCTCCGCGACGACCCCGCCCGCGGCGGTGGTGGCGCGCTCGTCCACGGCCCGCTCGGCCGACCCCGGGGGCGATCGCGGCGTGCCTTCGACGGTCAATGATGCGATGCCCAGGGCCGCGTTGTCGCCCAAAGGAAACCTTCGGCCCCCGCGGACGGTGACCACGTGGTCCCGTCACAAGGCCGTCGCAAAACAGGCGGCGCGGCGGGCGCGGGCCGGCGAAAATCCGAGGAGCCCGGGAAATCCGGCCAATTCCGCGGCCGGCGACCCCACACGTTTGGCGATACCGCTTTTCGAACGTTGGCAGTGATGTCGGTGGCTGTTCGCCGTCCGAATCGGGTATGAATGAATGATCTTGGGGTTCCGTTCTCCCACAGTGGCCGTGGCGCTGGTCCGCGTGGCGCTGATCGCCACTTCCGCCCCGTGGTGGACAGCAACCGCGGCACCGGGCGTCCAGGACGAGGCCGCTCAACAAGCGTTCCGGGCGGGGGTGGACGCCGCCCATCAGGAACACTGGGTCGAGGCGCGCGGCCAGTTCGAAAAGGCCTATGGGCTGTCTCCGCGCCCCGTGGTTCTCATCAATCTGGCCGGTGCGCAGGCGCGGACCGGTAAGCTGCTGGAAGCCGCACAAAACTACCGGCGCATCCTGGATGATGAGCCCTCGCCAGAAACCGCTTCTTTTCGTAAGGCCGCCGCGGAGACCCTGCCGGCCCTGGAGGCGCGTATCCCGCGAATCCGCCTGCGTCCGTCGGGCCTGACACCGCTCGACGTCATCCAGATCGACGGCGACACGGTGGCCGTGGAAGCAGCCGCCGGCGGACATCCCCTGGACCCGGGAGAGCACACGCTGGTGGTGCAACACGCGGGCTCCGAGCGCGCACGGGTGTTGTTCACCCTGACTGAGCGGGAACTGCGGTACATCAGCTTGCCGTTGCCGGCTCTGATACCGGCGCTTCCCCCGCCGTCTCTGGTGGACCTGGAGACCTCCTCCAGTGGTAACGGCACCACCCCGGCGGCCCGCGCTTCCGACACGCTACGCCCGTGGTGGAAATCGCCCTGGACCTGGACGGCGGCCGGCGTACTGGTGGCGGGCGCCGCGGTGACCACCTATTTGATCATCAACAGCCAGCGTCAGGATCCCTTCGCAGGAAACATCTCTCCGGGAAGGATCGAGGTCCGATGAATACCGGCGCTCCGGCCTCGGCTACCGGCGTTCGCCCGTGGCATGCATTGCTGCTGGGGCTGACCGCCGCGACGATCGGCGGCTGCCACGCGCTGACGGAGATCGTGCTGGTGATCGACACCGACATGGAAGTTCCCGCCGATGTCGCGCAGTTCGTGGTTACAGTCGAGGGAGCGACGGAGATGTACATGCCACCCGGGGTCGACTTGACGATCGCCGGAAACCTACCGGCCACGCTGGGGTTGGTCCCCGCCACCGACGGCAGCGACGCCCCGCTCTCGGTCACCGTCGGGGCATACGCGCAGGAAGGCCCTCGTGTGTTGACGCAGACGGCGCGAACCCGGTTTGTGCCCAATGAGCGTCGCATGTTGCGGATGGTGCTCTCCGTGGCCTGCCTCCCGGTGACCTGCGATCCGGACCAGACCTGTCAGAACGGAGCGTGTGTGCCCATCGACCAGCCGTTATCGGCCTGGACCGGGTCCGTTCCGGACCGTCCCGCGCGTCCCCCCATATTCCCGGTGGTCGGTCGATCAGTGTGGGCGTCAGGCTGGCACTCCGCCGCTACCGAAGGGACGACGCTGTACGCCTGGGGCGAGAATTCGGAGGGGCAGCTCGGCACCGGAAATACCCAGAACGGCCGGATCCGGCGCGCGGTGATGAAGGTCCAGGGGCCGATGAGCGTGGGGCTGGGGCAAAAGCACAGCTGTATCTGCGATGGCCGCGGTCAAGCTTATTGCTGGGGACTGAATCGCGACGGCGAGCTGGGGTTGGGCAACACCAGCTCCCATACGTTGCCCACGGCAGTACCGGGGGTCAATGATTGCATGCAGATCGCTGGCGGCGATCTGCACACCTGCGCGATCCGTAACGGTGGGACAGTCTCCTGCTGGGGGAAAAATTCCTCCGGACAGGTGGGGCAGACCGCGGGTGCTTCAGTGCTGGCCCCGGTGTCCGTGCCTGGCCTCGCCGGTATCACGCAACTGGGGGGCGGCGACGGTTACACCTGCGCGCTGCGCGACGACAAGATGGTGTTGTGCTGGGGCTACAACAACAGCGGGCAACTCGGCGATGGCACCATGGTCTCGCATCCCATTCCAGCGTTGGTGACCGGGTTGGACGACGTGGCGGAGATTGCCGTGGGGCGGACGCACGCCTGTGCCCGCAAAACAAGCGGCACGGTTTGGTGCTGGGGAGGTGGTTCTTCCGGCCAGCTCGGAAACGGCACCACGACCTTCTTCGCCGTCACCCCGGTCTTGGTGACCGGCCTGACCGACGCGGTGCAAGTGGTGGCCGGTCATGCGCATTCGTGTGCGCTGTCCAAGAGCACCGGCGTCTTCTGCTGGGGTGTCAACAACCTGGGGCAACTGGGCGTGGGGGCGACCGCGGATTCCAGCAACGTCCCCGTGCGCGTGCCCGACTTGTTCGAAGTGACATCGCTGGCCGGGGGGTCCGAGCACAACTGCGCGCGGCACACTGACACGGTGGTGTCGTGCTGGGGGGCGAACGACGTGAATCAGCTCGGTGACGGCACCACCACCAACCGGAAGACGCCGGTCACCGTCGCCGGGTTCTGACGGCTTCGGTGGATCGCCGCCACGGCGCGCCGCTACAACTTGGGGATGTGGATGGTCTTGCTGATCATCAGGGAGCCCGACAGGGCGAACATCGCCGAGAGCGGGTGTAGCCGAAATGGACCCAGCTCGATCACCCCCAGCCAGAGGTCGTCATCCAGGCGCCCGGTCCAGGTGGCGAGCGCCAGCGCGGCCACCAGCAGGATGCTGCTGGGGATGGGGGTGCCTTCGAAGTACTTCACCTTGGCCGCGCCGGCAGACAGGGTCTCGGCGGTGACGTTGTAGCGGGCCAGTCTGGAGACGCCGCAGGCAACAAAGTAGATCAGGATCAGCTGATCCCATCCGCCGTCCATCCCGGCGCCGAAGGCCAGGGCAGCCGGCGCCGCGCCGAACGAGATGACGTCGGCGAGCGAATCGAGTTCCCGTCCCATGATGGAATGGGTATGCCGCCAGCGCGCGATCCGTCCATCGAGCACATCGAACGCCAGTGCCACCGCCACCAGCGCCGCCGCGATCAGCAGATCGGTCGGGTTCCGAGTCCGTACGTGCACCAGCACAGCGAAGATCGCGGCCATCCCCGCCCCGGCGTTGGCCAGGGTGAAGATGTCCGCCAGGTGAAACCCGCGGATCATGGAGAAGTGGCGGCGGCGAGCGGCAGAATCAGCAGAGTCACGAGAAGCAGGAGTGGTCACGGTTCACACCTTTTCCAATTTCCATGGGCCGAGCGGCGGCCGCAGAACGCGCCGGCGCCGCTAATTTATAGCAGCGAACAGGTCCGCGCCCGCGGGCCGACCCCTTATACTGGAGGCTTGCGCTGGCGGTTGGGTTCGTGGTCGACGGGCACGCCTCGCGTGCTGGACGCCTCCGACGTGTTCGTTGGTTTCCTCTGTCTTTACCTGCTCACCGCCAGCCGCACGGCGCCGGTGGGCGACGCCGTGCCCATGTGGGAGGCGGCGCGGAGCCTGATCGCACATGGCAACTTCGCCATAGAGATGCGGTGGCCAGTGAACGCTCCCACGGGCGTGGGTGGCCACTACTATCCTGTGGCGGCGCTGCTCGCCGTCCTGGTGCACGTACCGGGCGCGCTGCTGCAGGCGGCGCTGCACGCCTGGACTTCTGGCGGGGACATACCGTTCGTCCCGCTGACATCGCAAGTGGCGCCCATCGTCCTGGGGGCCGCGGTCCCGGCGCTGCTGTTCCGCTTGCTTCGATATCTGCGCTACGACACCTGGCCGGCGGCGTGGACCACACTGCTGGCGGGGGCAGGCACGTCGCTGTGGGTATACGCGCATCGCCCGTACGCGGAGGCCGTCCAGGCGATCTGCTTCCTGGGGGCCTTCGGGGCCCTGCTGCGCGGCGGCGACAACCCCACGCGCGGCGCCTGCGCGCGGCTGGGGCTGGCGTTCGCGCTGCTGGTGAACGCCAAGAACGTCTACCTGGTTTGTGTGCCGGGCGCGATGACTTACCTGTACTGGCGGTTCCGGCGAATCGATGGACGACGGCGACGCGCGTCCTGGGGGTGGGCGGCGCTGGGCTTTTTACCGGGGCTGCTGGCCATGGCCTGGTACAACGCCGCCCGCTGGGGAGCCGTGACCAGCAGTGGTTATGGCGGCACCGTCACCGCCGGGTTCTGGGGCGAACACATTCTGGTGGGACTATGGGGACAGCTTCTCTCTCCGGGCAAGAGCCTGTTTCTCTACGCGCCGCCGTTGCTCCTGTCAGTGTGGGCGTGGCCCCGGTTCTGGAGGCAAAGCCGTCCAGCCGCCGCGGCAATGGTGTTGCTGATCGCTCCGGTGGTGTTGCTGTATGCGCGCTATCTGTTCTGGTCAGGCGACTGGGCCTGGGGACCGCGTTACCTGGTCTTTGCCATGCCGGTGCTGGTGATTCCCATCGCCGCGCTGCTGGCTGCGGCCGCGCCGGTGACGGCACCCGCGGAGTCAGCAGGCCGCGAAAGGGTGGGGCGGTCCTGGCCGCGCCCAGGCCTCACCTTCTTGCTGTGGACGGTTCTGGGGACCGGCGCGGCGGTGCAACTGCTTGGAAACGCCTTTCAATGGCGAGACTTCATCAACATCTCGCGCGATGCGCAGCGGGCCTGGTTGGGGCGGCCCGACACCAGCGGAACGGTGCTGGCTCCCTTCCCGTGCTACTCCTGCTTCGAGGAGGTCTACCCCGTCGACTGGTTGCCTCCCATGCAGCCGATCGCCGGACACTGGTGGCTGCTGCGCCACAAGCTCGGTCGTGACGATTGGAAGCTGGCCGCCGCGGACGCGCCCTGGACCCGCTACACCGCCGTGCCGGTGAACCTTCAAGCCTCGTACAACGCAGCCCGGATCGATTGGTGGCCGCTGATGGCCCAGCCCGACAAGCGATGGCCGCTGATCTCGGCGGCCGTGCTGCTGTTGCTGGCCATCCCCCTCCGTCCCTGGGTCCGCGCCCTGCGACGACGCAACGGCGCGAACGACGCGAGTTGAGAATTGACGCCTGCAGTGACGTCGTCATCGCCAGCGGCAGTCCAGGAAACACGACCTACGGTCAGGAATCGGCCTTCGGGGCAGCGGCGACTGGCTTTTCGCCGCTCCATTCACGCGGTCGTGACAGGAACGCCCGCAGGCCGGCGGCGAGGTGACACTGCGCCTCCTTGGGCATGGCGGTGATCGCCTCCGGTGGTTGGGCGGCGCGCGCCAGGAGCTGCCGTCGCACCTCGCGTCCCTTCTCGGTCACCACCAGCATTTTCACGCGGCGATCGTTCTCCATACCCTGTCGCGCGATCAGCCCGCGCGCTTCCAGCTTGTCGACCACGCCGGTGACGTTCGATGCATCACAGGCGAGCGTGTCTGCCAGGGCGCTCATGGCCAGCGGGGCGTCCGGATTGAGAGTTTTCAGGGCCAGGCCCTGCACGGGGGTCAGGTCCACGCTGTAGCAGGTGGCGATCCACCACCCGCGCAGGCTCAGGGCGAATTCGGTCAGTAACGGCCACAGTGCCTCGGGGCGTTCACCCGTCGGTGCTGTCTCCGGGGAGTACTTCTTCATCTACCTATATTATTTAACACAAACATGGTTGACAACCTAAATCATCGGGAACATACATCGTCTCACGTTTAACCGAGGACCAGCACATGACACGTCGACCATCGCTTTCTCCAGTCGGTTCCCTTGACCGTTTTCGCCAGCCCAGGCGCGCTGGTTCTCACGAACCATTGCGAGTCCTGGGGCTCGCTTTCGGTCTGTCAGCCCTGGTCGCGGCGGCGGCCGGATGCTCGCGGTCATCGGCGGAGACCACCAAGGCTGCCACCATGGCCGATGCGGCGGCCGCGCCCCTCTCGGTGCAGGTCGTGGCGGCGCACTCCGTGAAGGTGCCGCGGCTGCTGACGCTCTCGGGAACGCTGACCGGCGCCGAGCAGGCGCAGGTGGCGGCTGGTGCCGCGGGCAAGGTACTGGCCACCTACGTGGAGCGTGGGTCGGTGGTGAAGAAAGGCTCGCCCCTGGCGAAGCTGGATTCCCGGCTGATCACCGCGCAGGCGCAAGAAGCATCCGCCCAGGTGGAGTCCTTGAAAGCGCAGCAGGCCCAGGCCGAGCTGGATTGCGAGCGGACGCAGCGCATGTTCGACAAGGGCGCCATCTCCAAAGCGGACTACGATCGCGCCCATACCCAGTGCGCCACCGCCAAGTGGTCGCTGGCCGGCGCGGAGGCGCGGCGGACGCAGACCCAGGAGGCCCTGCACGACAGCCAGATCCGGGCGCCCTTCGCGGGGATGGTGGTCGAGCGAGCGGTTTCAGCAGGCGAGTATGTGCGCCCGGATTCGCGGGTGGTGACGCTGGTATCGGTGGACAAGCTGCGTGTCGAGCTGACAGTGCCGGAGGGCGACGTCGCCACGGTGAAGGAAGGGATGCCCGTGACCTTCCGACTGGCGGCGGCGGCGGCGAAGAAGCAGGTGCTCTATCAAGGACGCGTGCGCTACATCGGCCCGGCGGTGCGGCAACAGAGCCGCGACGCCATCGTGGAAGCGGTGGTGGACAATCCCGGCCACGACCTGCGCCCCGGGATGTTCGTGACCGCCGAGCTGGCTCTGGGCGAGCAGGAGCTGCCCGCGGTGCCGCGCGCGGCGGTTCGCGAGGACGGGGCGCAGCGCCATGTGTTCGTGGCGACCGGAGATCGGCTGGAGGAGCGGCTGGTGCAGGTGATGAACACGGGCGGAGCAGAGCTTGCCGTGGTCAGCGGGTTGAAGAGCGGCGAGAAGGTGGTGGCGCCGCTGACCCCCGACGTGCGCGACGGCGCCCGTATCAAATGACGCCGGAGCCTTTTCCGGCAACGCCAAATTGAACTGAATTGAACTGAACTGAACCGGTCAGTGAGGAAATAACATGCAGTGGCTTGCAAGCATCAGCGTCCGCAGACCAGTCTTCGCCACGGTCCTGATTCTCACCATCCTGGTGGTCGGCCTGGTCGGCTACAAGAGCTTGAACGTCGATCGCTTCCCCAACGTCGACTTCCCCATCGTCGCCATCACCACCCGGTTGCCGGGCTCTGCTCCCGAAGAGATTGAGACCGAGGTGACCGACAAGATCGAGGAGGCGGTCAACACCATCAGCGGCATCGACGAGCTGCGGTCCACCTCCACCGAGGGCGTGTCCCAGGTCTTCATCACCTTCTTGCTGGACAAGAACGTGGACACCGCTTCGCAAGAGGTGCGGGACCACCTGGCCACGGTGCTGTCGGAGCTGCCCAAGGACATCGAGGCGCCGGTGGTGAGCAAGGTCGATCCGGACGCCTCGCCGGTGCTGTGGGTGGCCCTGGAGTCGACGCGCCCCATCCGTGAGATCACCGAGCTGGCCGACAAGAAGATTCGCCAGTCGATCGAGAACGTGTCGGGCGTGGGCCAGGTCAACATCATCGGCGGTCGGAAGCGACAGATTCAGGTCTTCGTCGATCCCACAAAGCTGCGCGGCGTTGGGTTGAGCGCCCTGGACGTGCAGCGGGCCATCGTGGCCCAGAACATCACCGCGCCGGGCGGGGCGATCGACACCGGTCCGCAGCGTCTGGTGTTCCGGGTGCGCGGACGTGTCACCAGCGTCGACGCCGTGGGCGAGGTGGTGGTGCGGCAGACGGGCGATCACCCCATCCTGGTGCGGGACGTGGCGCGGGTGGTGGACGGCGAGGAAGAAGCGGAGACTGGGGCCAGCTTGTCGGGCAAGCCTGCCGTGGTGCTGGTGGTGCGCAAGCAGTCTGGTCAGAACGCCGTCAAGGTGGTGGACGATCTGAAGGAACGTCTGGCGGAGATCCAGAAGACGCTGCCCTCGGGCACAAACATCAAGGTGATCCGCGACAACACCGAGACCACCCGCACGGCGGTGAACGCCGTCCGCGAGCACCTGGTGCTGGGGGGGTTCCTGGCGGCGCTGGTGGTGTTGCTGTTCCTGGGCAACCTGCGCAGCACCCTCATCGCCGCGCTGGCGATCCCCACGTCCATCATCGGCACCTTCATGGCCATGTGGATGATGAACTTCACCTTGAACACCATCACCTTGCTGGCCCTGGCGCTGGCGGTCGGTATCGTCATCGACGACGCCATAGTGGTGCTGGAGAACATCTTCCGTTTCATCGATGAGAAGAAGGTGCGACCCATGCCGGCGGCCATCTACGCCACGCGCGAGATCGGGCTGGCGGTGTTGGCGACCACCCTGTCGCTGCTGGCGGTGTTCATGCCGGTGGCCTTCCTGGCGGGCATCCCGGGCCGGTTCCTGCGCAGCTTTGGCTTGACGATGGCGGCGGCCATCGCCATCTCGCTGTTCGTCAGCTTCACCTTGACGCCCATGCTGGCGTCGCGCTGGTTGCGGCTGGACTTGCGGCCCGAGGGTCAGCGGAAGAAATATCTGCTGGAGCGGGTGGTGGATGTGTTCTATCGCCCCATCGAGCGGGCCTACATGGCCATTCTGGGATTCGTCATCGACCGCCGCTGGATCGTGGTGGTGGCGGCGTTCGCGTCGCTGGGGTCGTGCATCCCGCTGTTCAAGGCCGTGCCCAAGGGCTTCCTGCCCAAGAATGATGAAGCGCAGTTCGAGATCAGCATGCGGGCGCCCGAGGGGACCAGCCTGGCCAGCACCAGCATCTACGCCGAGCGGATGGCGCGCGAGGTGCGGCAGTGGCCCGAGGTGGTCGACACCATGGTCACCATCGGCGACGGCGCTGAGAGGACGCAGAACCTGGCCAGGGTGTTCGTGCGCCTGGTGCCCCCCGATCACCGCAAGCTGACGCAGGACCACCTGCAGGAGCGGGTGCGAACAGAGATCATTCCCAACCAGCCCAAGGACTTCCGCATCACCGTTTCGGCGGTGCTGGCCTTCAGCGGCGGTGGGTTCAGCGCCGCCACCGTGCAGTACATCATGACCGGGTCCGACCTGGGGCGGCTGACGGTGTACTCGAAGGAGGCGCTGGCGAAGCTGAAGGCCATTCCGGG